>JANWZE010000050.1 GCA_025054955.1 Blastocatellia bacterium
GGCCGAATTCTTCTAAGTGCCACACTTCCATTGACTTAAGTCCTTGTGATAACCCCCCTTGGTTTCGCCGATGCGAAACACGTAGGGAAAGACTCGCAATTAAATTGTCAAAGATCAAAAAGGTGGCTCATTTATACAACATCATCTTGATGAAATCAAGCCCCTGAAGAGATGGACTAAGATGATGGGTGATCAGTAGGCCGAGTAATAGACAGGAGGCGGGTGGCCAGCTCGGCCAGTTCAGTGTCTGTTGTTAATCAGTAGGTGGACAAAAGTTCTGGGAGATTTTGGGGGACGGGACGTTTTGGCGTGCGGTGACGTGTCACCGCTTTCTGGCCAAAGCTGCGACACGTCGCAGCACTCCAAAAACGCCACGAACTTTTGTCACGTTACTATTGTTGGGCGCGAACGCTCCTGGGCAAGCGCTGAAGCCCGATGTAGGGCGGGTATCGGGTTGCAGCGTTACCAGCATGAAGGCCGAACGGCCTTGGTCCGCCTCTATCCGGTGAGCACAGAGCAGCGGTGAGCACGGCCTCACGCGCACGTCTGCCGTGCCTCGATTGGGACGAAGTCTCGTTTGGAATGACCGAGGTAAATCTGCCGAGGTCGGGCGATCTTTTGATCGCTATCCCTGAGCATTTCGTCCCATTGAGCAAGCCAACCCGCCGTGCGCGGGATAGCGAAGAGCACGGGGAACATGGTAGTTGGGAACCCCATTGCCTGATAGATGATGCCGGAATAGAAGTCAACGTTCGGATAGAGTTTGCGCGAGACGAAGTAGTCGTCTTCGAGCGCGATTCTTTCCAGTTCCAGCGCAATATCGAGCAGTGGGTTGCTGCCGGTGACATCAAGGACTTCGGTGGCAATTTGCTTGATGATGCGGGCACGTGGGTCGTAGTTTTTGTAGACGCGGTGACCGAATCCCATCAATCGGCCTTCGCCGGCCTTGACGCGTTTGATGAATTCGGGGACGTGCTCGCGCGATCCGATCTGTTGGAGCATCCGCAGGACGGCCTCATTGGCGCCGCCGTGCAAGGGGCCATAGAGCGCCGCTGCGGCTGCTGCTACGGCGCAGAATGGATCGGCATGTGAACTGCCGACGCTGCGCATGGTATTGGTGCTGCAATTCTGTTCATGATCAGCGTGCAGGATGAAGAGCACATCGAGCGCGCGCTCCAGCGTGGCATTGGGCGTGTATTTGAGTTCGGTGGCTTTGAAGAGCATGTTGAGGAAATTGCCTGTGTAGCTCAGGTCGTTATCCGGATAGGCATAAGGCAATCCTCGGCTGTGGCGGTAGGCGAAGGCAGCAATGGTAGGCATTTTGGCGACGAGGCGATAGGTCTGCAACTTTCGTGATTCTGGATCATGGATATTTTTTGAGTCGGCGTAAAACGTGGAGAGCGCCGCCACAGTGCTGATCAAGATAGCCATTGGATGGGCATCGTAGTGGAAGCCATCAATGAACTTCTTGGTGTTTTCGTGGAGCATAGTGTGATGCGTGATATTCCATGTCCAGTCAGCCAACTGCTCTTTGGTTGGCAGTTCGCCGTAGAGGATCAGATAAGCTGTCTCTAGGAATGTGCTTTTTTCGGCCAGTTGCTCAATCGGGTAGCCGCGATACCAGAGGATGCCGCGCTCGCCATCAATGAACGTGATCTGGCTCTTGCACGAGGCGGTGTTGGTGAATCCCGGGTCGTAGGTCATCAAACCAAAATCATCGGGCGAGGTTTTGATTTGACGTAGGTCCATGGCTCGAATCGTGCCATGTTGGATAGGAATTTCGTAGCTTTTGCCGGTTCGGTTATCAATCAAGGTTAGTGTCTCTTTTGTCATAAAATCCTCCTTTTGCACCCGAGGGTGCCGAAGAAAAGTGTTCGGTGCAGTGTTGGCCCAAGCCAATTCATTGAGGCAGTTCTTGGGTCACCTCCACCTTGGGCAGTTCGCCCGTCAGCGCTTCGAGGAACGCCGCCATGTATTTAATCTCTTCGTCGCTGAATCGTTTGGAAAGTTCGTAAACCACTTCGCCGCGTTTTTTCAGTTGCTCTCTGCTTTGGCCGTGAACGCGGAAGAAGGCCGCTTCAACCAGATTCGGCTCTGAACCATTATGAAAGTATGGGGCGGTGAGCGCCACGTTGCGCAGCGATGGTACACGGAACTTGCCGTAGTCGTACTGTTGCTTGGTCCAATTGTAGCGTCCCATGTCTGGCTGGACGTAAATTCCCGAAGGTGTGAATTCCTGATTGGTAAAGAGCTTTCCCTGGTGACAGGTGAAGCATTCGGCGCGAGTCAGAAACAGATTGAGGCCTTCTTTTTGTTCGCCTGTCATCGCGTTGAGATCGCCTTTGATGAATTTGTCGAAGGGCGATGGTCCTGTCACCAGCGTACGTTCAAAGCTGGCGATTGCCTGGGCAATGCGTTCGGCTGTGACCTGTGGATCGCCGAAGGCCGCTTGAAAGAGCGGTTTGTAGCCGTCAATGGCGCTGATGGTTTTGACGGCTGCTGCGGGAGAGCTTGCCATCTCATCGGGGTTCGCCAGGGCTTTGAGCACTTGGTCTTCCAGACTGGAGGCGCGGCCGTCCCAATACAATGTTTGATAATAGGCGACGTTCAGCAATGTTGGCGTATTGCGCATGGCTCGGCGATTTCCTACGCCGACAGCCCGTGCTCGCCCGTCAGCCCACGCTTTGTCCGGTTGATGGCAGGAAGCGCAACTGGTTTTCTTATCGCCGCCGAGTCGTGGGTCAAAGAATAAGGTTTTGCCCAGGGCGACTTTTTGTTCGGTCAGCGGGTTGTCAGGCGGGACGGGCACAGGGTCTAGCGAGCCGAGGCGGGCTTTGAGGAAACTGGTTCGTGCTGTTGGTCGGAGTTGTTCGAGCGGGGCTGGATCGCGGCGGGTTTCAGTCACCGGCTTTTGCGATTGACACCCCAGCAGAGCGACCAACCACACGCTGAGCATCGTCGCGATCATGAGGTTGTGACGAACGTGGGTTATCATAAACCGTCTCCTTTGACTTCCAGTTTTTTGTATGGTCGTCCTCCGAAGTTTTATGTAACCACCAAGTCAGAAGAGCAAACGGTGTGCCTTACCTGCGTCGGCTGGTGTCGCTTGCATGAGCGCGTTTATAGCCTACTGGTTTCAATCGAAAACGCTTGGACGTGCGTTTGAGCCATAGAGGCAGACGCTTCCGGATTGGGTGATTTGACCAGGGGTGGGGCAAAAGTGGACATCAGGGCATGCCGTCGGCAGGCGCCACTGGCCGTCGTTGCGGTGAGCAAGGCCGGTTGACACACGCGCAAAGGACGTCTGGCCAGCCGACGTTTCTGTTATGACCAAAAGACGAAAACTTGCCGGTTGACACACGCGCAAAGGACGTCTGGGCAGCCGTCGCGGGTCTTGCACGTCCAGCTCACTCGATGTATTCAAACCGCGCGGTGAAATGGCGCAGAAACGGCGCTTGATAGACGATGCGCATGCCGCGCAATGTTTCTCGGCGACGATAAACGTTAATGATCGCTTCAGCGACGTAATCTATGTGACTTTGCGTGTAAACGCGTCGCGGGATGGCCAGTCGCACCAGTTCCATCGGCGCGGGTATTTCCTGGCCGGTTTCCGGGTCTTGGCGAGCGAACATCACCGAGCCGACTTCCACACTGCGGATGCCGGCTTCCAGATAGAGCTCGGCAACGAGCGATTGTCCTGGATAATGAAGCGGCGGAATGTGCGGCAACATGGCCTTGGCATCAATATAGACAGCGTGTCCGCCCGGCGGCTCGATAATCGGCACGCCTTCAAAGGCGATTTGGTGGCCCAGATACTTGACCGAGGCGATGCGGTATTGCAGATAGTCCTCGTGCAGGACTTCTTCCAAGCCAATGGCAATGGCCTCCAAATCGCGCCCGGCCAGGCCCCCGTATGTCGGAAAGCCTTCGGTCAATATCAATAGATCGCGTTCTTGTTCAGCGAGCTTGTCGTCGTTGGTGCAGAGGAAGCCGCCGATGTTGGCCAAGCCATCTTTTTTCGCCGACATGGTGCAGCCATCGGCGTAAGAGAACATCTCGCGGGCAATCTCTAAGAGCGACCGCTCGGCGTAGCCTTCTTCGCGTTGCTTGATGAAATAGGCATTTTCGGCAAACCGACAAGCGTCCAGGTAAAGCGGGATGTTGTAGGGCGTGAGAATCTGTTTAACCTCACGGATGTTGCTCATCGAGACGGGCTGGCCGCCGCCGGAATTGTTAGTCACGGTGAGCATGACCAACGGAATGCGCTCAGGCCCGACCCGTTTGATCAATTGCTCAAGCGCGTGCGTGTCCATGTTCCCTTTGAATGGATGATGCACGGATGGGTGTAACGCTTCCGGGATAGGCAGATCAACAGCCTCCGCGCCGGCGAATTGGATATTGGCGCGAGTCGTATCAAAGTGCGTGTTGTTGGGCACAATATGGCCTTTGCGGCACATGATCGAAAACAGGATGCGTTCGGCGGCTCGACCTTGATGCGTTGGGATCACGTGCTTGAAGCCGAAAATGCTTTTGACCGTGTCGCGGAAGCGATAATAGCTTTGGCTACAGGCATACGCCTCGTCGCCACGCATCATGCCGGCCCATTGTTCGGCGCTCATGGCTGACGTGCCGCTGTCGGTCAGCAAGTCAATCAGCACGTTTTCGGCGCGAATCATGAAGGGATTGTAACCGGCTTCTTGCAGCCACTGGGCGCGTTGCTGGCGTGTGCTCATGCGGATCGGTTCAACCACTTTGATTTTGAACGGTTCGATGATGGTTTTCATAAAGTGTCCTCCACATTGTCAGCGAGGCAAATGTCATGCCAACCATGTTGGCGGACTTGACTGTGGTTTTCCACTTGATGGCGCTCTGGCGCGGCACGCGAGCGAGCTGAGCGCAGGGCAGGAAGGAGGACCGGCGTTCGCTCGCTGCTTCAGCGATCAGCTTACGTGCGCTTTCTTGACTTTGAAGCGTCGGCGCTCTCTGAGGAGTGATGGAGCCGGTTCTGGCTGAGTGTGGGACAGAAATCGAGCCACGATGTTGAGGAAGTCATGCTCCGTCACAATGCCGACCAGTCGCTCATCTTTGACGACGGGCAGGGAATCAACCCGTTCCCGCCGCATCAGCGCGATTGCGTCCACCATTGATGTTTCTGGCGTGACCGTGATTGGATTAGGTTGCATGATGGTGCTCACAGCGATCGGTTCATTGCCCACTCGATCCGGTTGCTGACGAAGGTATCGCATGATTTCAAAACACGAGACGAGTCCGACGAGCCGTCCTTGCTCATCTTCGACAGGCACGTGCCGGATGTGTCGCCAATCCATCAGATGGGCGACCAGCTCGATGGGTTCGTGTGGTTCGACGGTGAACAGATCAGTGGTCATAAATTCTTCGACGCGTAAATCGCTGGGTTTCATGGCTCGTCCTTCCTCCAACTGGGCCAGCGGCCATTGGTGAACAGCCGCTCCCTGCCATTGACGATTGACGGTGGCCGCCGTCAGAGCGGTGAGTACTTCATCGCGGGTCCCTTCTTTTTTCAGTTTGCAGAATGAATTGAGCAGCCACTGTGAGCCAGTCTGTCCTGAGATAATTCGCTCATGCAGAATGCCCAGATACCGGTCAATATCCGACGCGGCAATGCCGGCGGCGGCCAGGCCTTCGCGGGCTTGCGGGATCAATTGCTGCGCGATCAGTGTTTGCGCCGGAATCGTTCGGCCGCCGAGCCACGTCATGTGCGCATCAAGTCCCATTTCCGCGGCGGCCAGAAAATTCGCTTCGGCATGATGAAACTCAATGACCTTGGTGATGTCGGGGACTTCGTGATGCAGCGCGTTCAAGAGGCCATAAAAGAATGCTGCGTTCGCCACTTCGTCGGCCACCGTCGGCCCAGCCGGCAGCGCACGCATTTCGATACGCAGATGTGCTTTGCCATTGACGATTCCGTAGCAAGGCCGATTCCAGCGATAGACCGTGCCGTTGAATACACGAAAGGCTTTCAACTCCGGCGGCAGTCCTTGCTGTAGCACAGCAAACGGATCTTCGGCAATGTATGCCCCCAAAATCACTTTGAAGCGGGCAATGTCTTCGCGGAAAAATTCCAGCACCGACTGATCCATCCAGCGTTGACCGAAGCTGACGCGCGAGCATCGCTCCCGCAGATGATAACTGGCGCTGCGCGTATCAACGGCCTGCTGGAATAAAGGGATGCGCGTCTCACGCCATAGTTGACGACCAAAGAGCAGCGGCGAATTGGCTGCCGCGGCCAGCACAGGCGCGCTGATGACTTGAGCCACATTGTACAGACGGGCGAAATGCTCGGCATCGGTTTGGAAATGCGCCTGGAAACTGGTACAACAAGCCTCCAACATCATCGAGTCGTGCTTGACGATCAGCTCATCCGTTCCTTTGAGTCGAAATTCATAAGCTCCGCCTCGCAGCTTGCTCAGCGCGTGATTTAACGCCAGGTAGCGCGGCTTGGGCGTGAGGTTTCGTATGTCAAGGTCGGATTTGCGGATCGTGGGCAAAATACCAGTCAGCACAATCTCCGCGCCGAGTTTCTGCGCAACCGTTCTGACGCGGTTGAGCCGATCGGTCAGTTCTTGTTCCATGCGCGAGAAACAATCACCGGCGAATGCCAATGGATCAAGATTGATCTCCAGGTTGAACAGGCCGATTTCTGTCGTGTAGTGTGGGTCTGTCAGTGCTTCCAGTATCTCGAGCGCCAGCGGCGCCGGGCGCCATGCCTGATCCACGATGAACAGTTCCTGCTCTGCGCCAATCCGGCGCACATCTGATTCGATCATCCCATTGGCGATCATGTGCTCGAGCGCTTCCAGTTCGCGCAACAGAGACTTCATAAACGAACGAAGCTGCTCCGGCTCCAAATGACGATCAATATTATGTTCGCCCATCGCCTGTGCGCCTCCCCGCCTATGCTATGGCACGGCGTTCCGCTATGTGAAACCACCGTGCTCGAAACACTGGTGGTGCAAAGTAATGAGCATGCCAGCACGGCTGCCACCACGCAGTGATAAGAAATTGCCATCGCGCACAGCGGACCATCTTGGCCAGCCGATGAACCGGACGGGAGCCGCTGCCGTGAGGTTGTTAGTAGATGACGGGTTCAGATTCCGTTGGCTTCTCAGGCTGGCTGGCTTGCTCGCTTTTGAGTCGCTCAATGGTTTTGCGCAGCCAGTCTGCTACCACTGCTTCCAGCTTGTCACGCCGCCCTGCAGCCTCCAACGAGTGGACCGTGTCGCCCCGCTCATTCAATGGAATGAAATGACACGGCATCGCCTCGTTCTTGGCTGAATCGGGCACAAAATTCATGAGCACGCAATCTTGATGACACTCCGGCTCGTGATCGGGCACATTCCAGTGTTGGATACAAGCAATCGAGTTTTTGAACATCGGTCGTTCTTTCCACGGCTCATCATGCACCGACCGGCCGTAGCCGCCACCCTCGATGACATCTAGTTCGGCCTCTAATAACCTGATCAAGTCTGTTCGATCTACCATGTGACTTCCTCCCCACGCGATTGTGGTGAAGCGTGCATCCTCATCGGGAGCTGCATCGCTTCATCAACCAATGGAGCAAGTTCAATGCCACAGGCCTGAGCTGGCCGCGCTCTGGTTAACCATGTGATGAGCAAAAACCTAAATCAAGGCGAGAGCCGTCGGCTCACCGGCGCGGATCGTTGATTTGACACAGTTGCGGGTGTTTTCGCGCAGACCGAGTTTGCTTTTTTTGCGCCGGTGGACTTGAGTTCGTGACCCGATTTCGCATAATATACCTGCGACAAATTCAGTGGTTGTAAGCGACTGAATCAATAAGAACACGCGAGGTAAGCTCCACAGGAAGGGCTTCGTGGCGGACGGGCGCATGTCGCATGGGGCGGCATGCAAATTGCAACAACTTTCTTGAGAGACCGAAGTGAGGAGGCGATCATGAAGAATGTGAACCAACGAATCAAATGGCTTGTGGTTGGCATCGGTGTGATGTATGCCATGCAATCAGCAGTGCTGCTGGTCCTGCATTACGTCGCGCCGGCTTGGGCTCCTGAGGGGTTTCATAACATCTTGGCCACGGTTGGCACCATGCTCGCCGCCTTTCTCGTCGGCGGGTTTGTGATCGGATTGATGGCTGAGCGAATTCTGCTGATCGAACCAACGCTGGCTGCGCTCGGCGCGCTGCTCATTGACATGTTGTTGACCAAAACCGGCGTGCTGAAAGAAATCTTTCTGACGAGCATCGCGATGGAAGCCGGCCAGTATGGGACGGTGGCCAGTCTTGCCGCGATTGCCATTGTCGCTGCCATTGCAGGCAGTCTGGTCGGGGAACGGATGGTGACGCCGCAAGAGCAATGGATCAGTCAGGCAGTCGTTGTGGTCGGACTCGCCGGTTTATTGTTAGGCCCGTTTCTGGTGTTGAGCCGGTATCTGCCCATCACCTTCAGTGTGATTGTGGGGCTAGCTCTGCTGGGCGGCATTGCGCTTGCAGCTTATCGGTTCGAACATCCGCGGCATGAGCTGGAGGAAGTGTCAATCAATCCCGACCGCTATGTGGACAGCAAACAGGCGTCCTCACACTAGGCCGATGATTCTTTGACACGGCTCTGCAAGGCTCACGTTCCCCTGACGAGACGAGCGCCGAGCCAGCTTCGCAGAGCAGCGGGCGCGTGAGCGCCTCTGCCGAGCTGGTTGGCGGTAGGAGGTGACCTATGGTTGCGTCAGATCGGATTGGTCATGCTCTCACGGGACTGACGCTCACAGGCGTCGAAGAGGCCGTGCGGGCATTGAACGAGCGCCGTGTACAACGCCTGGTCGTATGCGGCAAACTGCACCCTCCTATCGGCTGGCAATGTCAGGGTTGCTTGGCTGTCTATTTCACCCGTCAGAAACAGTGTCAGTATTGTCGGTCCACCAATATCCGCCAGGGCGATTTGAAATCTGTCATCATTGCCCGCGCCTATCGCCTGGGCTGCGCCATCGAGATCAAGAGTCGCTGTCCTGAATTGGAACAGCTTGGTGGAGTTGGCGTGCTGCTTGATGAACGCTGCGCCAACCACGCATGAGGCTGAAGCGATGCTCATTGAGAATCGTTCGTGTGCTCCCTGAAAGCCCGTGGGGGGATAAGCATATTGGAGGCGGATGAGGCCAATTCGGGCGAGCAGCAGCGGATGCTCCATGAGCGCATCCGCGTTGTTCTCTCGAATTGGCATCATCCGCATTCTTGTTTCGGAGGAATCACCCACGTGTTTTGAGCACACCACGAGGGGAGTCAGGAGCCAGGAGTCAGGGGGCAGCAATCAGAAGGGACTCGCTCCCATCCAACGGCACGCCACGAATGATGAAAATGGTTATTTGCAGAGGAGCATGCGTTTTGGAGTGCGGCGGCAAGCCCGCAGGGCGCGACGCCGCTTTGGCGTGGTACGGAGTGTCAGGACAGAAAGCGCCGTCGCGCTTCGCTCTGCCGGCGCACTCCAAGATAAAGTCAGGAATCGGCCATGAGCTCCGCGCCTTCCACGAAGGATGAAAATGGTTGTTTTCAGAGTAGGGAGGGGTCAGCCACAGGTTGCACCGATTGTCACCGAGAGAACCATCGGTGTGAAGCTGTGAAATCTGTGGCTATTTTCAGAGGAGTTGTTCATGTCGTGCGGGACGACGCCCAGAAACGATGAAAAACGCCACAGGTGTGGACGCCTGTGCCACTTTTTCAGAGGAGTTGTTCATGTCGTCCGGGACGACGCGCAGAAACGATGAAAAACACAGGCGGGAACGCCTGTGCTTTTCAAGAGGAGTCAAACATGATTACACGACGAGCAAGCCACGAACGGGGACATACGCAGTTATCTTGGCTGGACAGCCGCCACACGTTTTCTTTTGATCGCTACTGGGACCCGCGCTACATGGGCTTTCGCGCGCTGCGGGTTCTCAACGAAGACTGGATACAACCCGGCCAGGGCTTTGGCATGCATCCGCACAGCGATATGGAGATCATTACCTATGTGCTCGATGGCGCATTGGAACATCGAGATAGTTTAGGCACCGGCTCGGTCATCTATCCGGGCGACGGGCAGCGAATGACGGCAGGCGCGGGGATTCGGCATAGTGAATACAACCACTCGCAGACGGAGCCAGTGCATCTGCTGCAGATTTGGATTCTGCCGCAACAACGAGGGCTGGAACCCGGTTATGAGCAAAAGCAATTTCCTATGGAGAGCAAGCGCCAGCGTTGGTGTTTGATGGCCTCCGAAGACGGCCGTGATGGCTCGGTGACTGTCCATCAGGATGTCCGTCTCTTTGTTACGATCCTGGAGCCGGGGCAGCAGTTGGATTACTCGCTCGATTCCAATCGGCACGCCTGGTTGCAAGTGGCGCGCGGCGCCGTGACGCTCAATGGCATGGCGCTCGATCAAGGTGATGGCGCCGCCATCAGCGACGAACGCTGGCTTGAACTGAAGGCAACCCAGCCAGCCGAGTTATTGTTGTTTGATTTGGCGTAAAGGCTGGCCGTGTTTGCTTCAACCATCCTGCCGATGCCTCTGTTCTAGCTTCTCTCTGTGCTGAGACCATTAGTATTTACACATCCTCTGACCGCCTTGCCAAAAGGTAAGCACAGATTCACTGAGGAACAGATTTTCAATTGGTCGGTGAATCTGTGCTTGTTTTTCATCGTGTCTCCCGCGTCGTCCCGGGCACCATAGTAACGTGATAAAAGTTCGTGTCGTTTTTGGAGTGCTGCGACGTTTCGCAGCTTTGGCCGGAAAGCGGTGACATGTCACCGCACTCCGAAACGTCCCGTACCACCAAAATGTCCCAGAGCTTTTGTCCACTGGCTATGAACAACTCCGCGCAATTGTTATTACTTGGACGGTAGCATGGGCGTGTTGTAAAATGCAGGCTCTGTGATTTGCCTTGTCCTTGAGGATTTGCTTTCGATGTTGTGCTTAACGTCAATCGGAGGTAGTGATGGTGGAACGTTGGTCAGATGGGGAGTTGCCTGGCAATAGACGGCGGGCACACCTGCCTTCACTACCGATCTCTACTTTGCGGAGGGAGGAATCATGATGACATCACGACGGAGAATAATGGTATTGACGCTCATGCTGGCGTTGATCGCGGGACTGCTCAATATCGTGACAACGGTGGACGCCAGGCGACAAAGGCCGGAATTGCAATTGAGTCGTCAAACCGTGCGCCAGGTTCAACAAGCATTGAAAGATCGAGGCTATTACGACGGCGCCGTTGACGGCATCATGGGAGTGCGGACGCGGCGCGCAATTCAAGCTTTTCAGCAGGAAAAAGGTCTGTCAGCGACCGGACGCATTGATGAGCAGACGTTGAAAAAGTTAGGTATCCCCCTGAAAGAAGAAACGACACGTTCAGGAGCAGGTGCCAGCATCGGCGGCGGTATCAAGAAAGGGGCTGTTACCGCGGCGACGTCCACCGCCAAAGCCTCTACCAAGGCCGCCAAGGCATCGGCTGACGCTGGAACTGTCGCCGCCACAACGACGGCTGATGCAGCAACGACAGCCGGACGAGCCACCGCAGAAGGCGGCAAAAAGGCCGGCATGGCAGTGAAACGCTTTTTCACCGGCGGCGACGGGAACAACAAGAAGAAACGAGCGTCCCGCAACTGATCTCATGACCTGCGTAAGAAGTTGCTTTGACCACGAATCACGATAGTGGCGTCCCTTTCCCTTGTTTGCAGATGATGAGCTTTTTGCGAGGCAGCAGCAGGTCGTTTGGCAATACCTTTGCCTTGTGTGTAGATGATGAGGTGTTGTGCGAGGCATCCCTTGTGGCTGATTGCGTGCGAGAATGGAGCACAAGCAGGAATGGCTGTGCCACCATTTCACAGGAATCGCTCCTATGCAACAGCACGCCACGAAGAATCAGAATAGACCACAGGCAGGAATGCCTGTGCCATATTCTCAAGGGAGCGGAGAGAGCCAGATTCACCAACGGATGATCGCCGTTGATCCACTGAGTCCGTGTCATTGGCGTCTCATTCGTAATTTCTGAAAAAGGAGTGTCCGATGTGTCGGTTCGTCGTGTATAAAGGTCCGCGCTTACTGATGGCCGATTTACTGACACGGCCCAATCACTCGCTGATTAAACAGAGCTATCAGGCTGTTGAGCGAACAGAGCCGCTCAATGGAGACGGCTTTGGAGTTGGCTGGTATTCGCCGGAGATTGATCCGATTCCCTGTGTGTGGACCAGCACAACGCCAGCATGGAACAATCGCAATCTGCGGCGTCTGGCTGAGAAAATCATGTCGCCGTGCATGTTCGCTCATGTGCGCGCGGCTTCGCCGGGCATGCTCGTGAGCGAGGTGAACTGCCATCCGTTCCAGCACGACCGGTTCCTGTGGATGCACAACGGCATGATCCCTGATTTCATCAAGATCAAACGTCGTCTCCGGCAGTCGTTGCGCGACGAGTTTTATCATTTGATTCAGGGGACGACCGACTCGGAGCATGCCTTTGCTGTGTTTCTCAATCAATTGGCCGATCGTCGCGCTGATGGAGGGCCTCAGCATTTACAGCAGGCCATGCTGGCAACGATTGAGCAATTGAATCTCTGGACACGCGAGGCCGGCATCCATCAACCCGCGTATTACAACTTCGCCGTGACTGATGGCGAGACGGTCATCGCGACGCGCTACGTGAGCGACCCTGCCGAGGAGCCGGCCTCGCTCTATTATTCGCACGGCGCTAAATTCATCTGCCACGATGGGTATTGCCACATGGTGGCGGCTGAGTCCCATGAGCATGCCGTCATCATTGCTTCGGAGCCGCTGACCAACGTGGGAGATGATTGGAAGCGAATTCCTAAAAATCATCTGATTATGGTGAAGCCTGACTTGGAAATTGAGCTCATCGCGATCTGACGCGCGCGCTGAGCAGCAAGACGCTCCTCTGAGCGATATGCTGAAAGATGATCCCGATGACGCCGTCAATCTTCTCATGATTGTTCAATCAGCCTCGGTGAGCTGACTAAACGCACGACGCGTGAGCACGGCGCTGTGACGGTCGAATGCTCGACCGCACGGCGACCCGTGAAGCGAATTCTTTTGCCAGGTGCTCTGTGTCTTGACCAATGCAACCGCATGCGGGAGAATCACGCTTACTCGATCAAGCACTCATCACGCTAAGGAGACGATATGCGATTTACAACCAAACAAATTCACGCTGGCGTCGAACCCGATCCGGTGACCGGAGCCATCCTCACGCCGATCTATCAATCAACAACCTTTGTGCAAGATTCGGTGGATGCATACATGGCGAAGGGGTATTCGTACTCACGCGCGGGTAATCCGACGGTGCGAGCGCTTGAAAAAAAGCTGGCTGCCTTAGAGGGCGGCGCCGATGCTGTCTGTTATGCCTCAGGCATGGCGGCCATTCAAGCTGTATTGCAGGCATTCGTTAACGCTGGCGATCATGTGATTGTATCCGACGTGGCGTATGGCGGCACCTATCGGTTATGCACGAGAATCTTTTCGCGCTTTGGCGTGGCGTTCACGTTTGCTGATACGTCGAATCCCGATGATGTGCGACGCAGTTTGCGCGACACGACGCGACTCATTCTGACGGAAACGCCTGCCAATCCGACGTTGAAGTTGACCGATATTGTAGCTATCTCGGACATCGCACAAGCGCGGGGCATTCTTCATGCGGTGGACAATACGTTTCTCACTCCCTACTACCAACGACCTATTGAGTTGGGCGCTGATTTGGTCATTCATAGCACGACCAAGTATCTCGATGGTCACAACGCAACTATCGGCGGGGCCGTCGTCGCTCGCACAGTTGAGCAGGCTGAGCAGTTGCGGTTCATCCAGAAAGCGACCGGCGTAATCATGTCGCCGCAGGTGGCGTGGTTGACCTTGCAAGGGTGCAAGACGCTCTCGGTGCGCATGGATCAACAGTCGGAAAATGCGATGAGGATCGCTGAGTTCCTGGAGTCGCATCCGAGCGTGCAACGGGTTTGCTATCCTGGTTTGGAGTCGTTTCCACAATACGAATTGGCGAAACGCCAGGCAGCCGGCTTCGGCGCGATGATCTGGTTTGAAGTGCATGGTGGCGTGGCCGCCGGAAAGAAACTGATGGATTCAGTCAGACTCTGGAGTTTGGCCGAGAACCTCGGTTCTGTCGAATCGTTGGTCACGCACCCCGTCACGATGACGCACGCCGACGTGGATGAAGCCGAACGAAAACGTGTGGGAATTACCGATGGGCTTGTGCGACTTTCTGTTGGCCTGGAAGATGTCCAGGACTTGATCGAAGACTTACGGCAAGCGTTGGAGCGTCTGTGATGACAAACCTGAACCCGCAACTTGATCCAAGACTTACGACCGAGCGCTAGAACATTTGTGATGACAAGCTAACCGCGCGAAGGACTCAAGCGATGGCACACTGGCGTGTCGCTATGCCCTCTCTGTCATCCATGACTTAGATCGGTGTGTGAATGAGTTTACCCTGGGAGCACACGCTCAGCGTGCATGAGCCCGCAAGATGTAGGGCCCCAGCTAAGAGCAACTCAAAATCGCTCTAATAATCCTCGTTGTGTGATGTGGCCGGTCCCTCTGCTGGCAGTTGAAAGCCGGGGCGTGTTTCTGGGTGTTGGATTTGCCCACCCAGATGAGCTGTCCAGGCCATCATTCCGCCGCCAATGAGCGAGAGAACCAGTGAGGCCATAACCACCCAACTCGGCACTATTGCGCCGCCGCGCGCGCGAATGACGCCGAACAACGCTACAACCCCGAGGATGGCCACCACAATTGCTGCCGGCAGGGCAGCCTCTTCGTGTCTTTCAATCAGGTCGTGGGAGATGCCGGGGAGCCGTTCGATAATTTCTTCTGCCGGCTCGCCAGTCAGATACGTGGGGATCATGATCAAGGCTACAATCACAAACAACATGAGACTGAGTTTTTTGATCTCTTCGCTCTTTTTGAGCAAGCCAATCGCCAGCACGATCACACTCAGCCAAAGCCCGATGACAGGAATGTGATTGAGAATCAGATGTGCATGCGCTGAATTCACGATGACCTCCTTACGCTGAGATATATCAGAACATCAGTCAAAACGCAGGTCACGACCTTTGGCCGTGTCCTAGTGAAAACACGCTCTCGCATGAGCGGAATGTCCAAACTCCAATCCGACTGCTTCAACCTCGATGATCGTCTCCAGCTCAGAACCGACTCGACTCATTTCAGCGACGAAATAAACCCGGTCCACTCGTGACTGAGCAGCGTTGGATATTGATCCGACCGGCATGAGCCACAAAACGACCAAAGCCGAAAAGAGTCGAACTGAAACACATCGAACCTCTTCGTAGTCGGGCTGCTGCTGCCGAGCCGGAGCGGTATTATGCCGTTCTGCGTAGAGCCGTTCAAGGGGTTCGGTGATTTTGGATAAAACAAGACAGGCATCTTCCTGATCGGTGGCGTGTGGAATTGGCCAGAAATGCGGTTGCATCTCAGGGCCAGTTTTTGTAAAGTACCCACCGCCGTTTCGCTCGGTAGAAAACCAAAACAGCATTCTCATGCCAAGGAGAAGAGAAATGAGGTGGAAAATACCTTTATCACGACATTGGTCTTTTCGATGGCTCGCCGTCGCGCTCGTGTGTGGGAACGCCTTGTATGTTCCATTGCTCGGCGTCTCTTCAGACGGGCCACTGGTATATGCCATCAAAGACGCGCGGATCGTCACTGTGACCGGCGGTACGTTAGCCAAGGGCACGGTTCTGATCCGCGATGGTCTCATCGAATCGGTTGGCGAGCGCGTGCAGATTCCCCCGGATGCGCGTGTACTTGAGGGTGCAGGCTTAACCGTCTATCCGGGATTGATTGATGCTCACGCTGAGATCGCTCTGGAACAGCCGCAGCAAGCGGGACAACGACAAACACGCCCCGGCAGCGGCCAGCCTTCACCGCCTCCTTCACTCGAAAACAAGATGAGCCCCGATAAACTGGCAGCCGACCAACTCAAAGTTGATGAGGCAACGTTTGAAAAGTATCGCAATGCCGGTATCACCACGGCCTTAACAATTCCGCGTCGCGGCATTTTCATTGGCCAAAGCGCGCTGATCAATCTGGCCGGAGAGAAAGCGGCGCAGCTGGTTGTGCAATCGCCGGTGGCATTGCACATTGGCTTAGAAAGCACCGGCGGATTCCGTGAGTACCCCAGTTCATTGATGGGCGTGATTTCATATATTCGTCAGACGCTCTACGATGCACAGCATTACCAGCTCGAGCGCCAACGCTATCAAGCCACCAGACGCGGCATGCGGCGCCCTGAAATGAACAATGCCCTCGAAGCGTTGCAACCGGTGATTGCCGGACGTCTGCCTGTTGTCATGGTGGCTCAGGAGGCGAAAGAGATTCACCGAGCCATTGAGTTGGCGGAGGAATTCAAGCTCAAATGCATCATCTCCGGCGCAACGGAGAGCGCGCAGGTGGCCGAATTGTTACGTGCCAAGCAAATTCCTGTGCTCCTGAGCTTGAACTTTCCGACTGAGCCGAGAGACGCTGACCCCGAAGCTGACACGCCGGTGCGCGTGCTCAGGCAACGGGCCGAAGCGCCGAAAGCCGCCGCTATGCTCCAACGCGCCGGCGTCAAATTTGCCTTCACTTCGGGGTTTATGAGTGATCCAAAAGATTTCATCAAGAATGCCGCCAAAGCGGTCAAAGCAGGATTGGCTGAAGCCGATGCACTGAAGGCGCTCACCATCAATGCGGCAGAAATTTTCGGCGTGGCCGAGCAACTGGGTAGCATTGAAGCCGGCAAAATTGCCAACCTGCTGGTGACCGACGGCGACCTGTTCAATGAGAAGGCAACCATCAAATACGTCTTCATTGACGGTCGTCAATTTGAGATCAAGAAAGAGCCGTCCAGAGCGACGCCTGCGGGCGAGCAGCCGCCGGTGGACGCCACTGGTATGTGGAACCTCACGGTTGAAACGCCACAGGGAGCCGTGCAAGTCACGGCCAACGTGCAGCAGTCCGGGACGACCCTTGGCGGCACGATTTCCAGCCTCTTTGGCGAAGCGAGCATTTCCAGTGGTTCGATCCGCGGCCGGACAGTTCAGTTCGCTGCTTCTATCAACATCGGTGGACAGCCCACCAAAGTCGAATTTGATGGCACCATTCAAGGTGATTCCATCAACGGGACGGTATCCGTATCAGGACAGGGATCGTTTCCTTTCTCAGGAACGCGACCCAAATAAGGAAGGTGACTATGAAGCAGATTCATCGTGTCGCATCAGTCTTTCTCATTCTGGTCATGACCACGTTGACGTCAGCTCAGCAAAGCAGCTCCAGCGATGTTGTGCTGATCCAAAATGCAACCGTGATGACCGTCACGAATGGCACGATTCAAAACGGTTCGATTCTGATTCGCGACGGGAAGATCGCGGCTGTGGGGAAAAATCTCCGAGCGCCGGCTCAAGCTCGCGTCATTGACGCCACCGGCAAATTTGTCACACCCGGGTTGATTGATTGCCACTCGCATATCGCCATAGATGGCGGCGTCAATGAAGGCACATTGTCGGTGACCTCGATGGTGCGTATCCAAGATGTGTTGGACCCGACCGACATCAATATCTATCGCGACTTGGCGGGTGGCGTGACGACAGCGAACATCCTGCACGGTAGCGCCAACGCCATCGGGGGACATAATGCTGTTATCAAGTTGCGCTGGGGGAAGTCGGCCAAGGAAATGATCTTCGAGGGCGCTCCGCCGGGCATCAAGTTCGCCCTGGGCGAGAATCCGAAGCGGTCCAACTTCAATCCAGCGCCCGGCACCTCGCCACGGTTCCCGGCCACCCGCATGGGCGTTGAATTCACCATTCGAGAAGCGTTGACCGAGGCGCGTGAGTACATGCGCCAGTGGGATGAGTATCGGCGGCAGATCGCTCAGAATCCCAAGAGCGATGTTCTACCGCCCAAGCGCGACCTGAAATTAGATGCCCTGGCCGAAGTGCTGCGAGGTGAGCGGCTCGTGCACGCACATTGCTATCGCGCTGACGAAATCCTCATGCTCATTCGACTGGCTGAGGAATTTGGATTCAAGATCGCCACGTTTCAGCACGTCCTGGAAGGGTACAAAGTGGCGAAGGAAATCGCCGCGCACGGCGCCGGCGCATCGTCGTTTTCCGATTGGTGGGCCTTCAAAATCGAGGCCTACGATGCCATTCCCTACAACGGCGCGCTCATGGCACGCAAGGGAGTGCTCGTCTCATTTAACTCGGATAGCGCCGAACTGGCGCGTCGAATGAACCTGGAAGCCGCCAAGGCCGTCAAATATGGCGGACTGAGCGACGATGAGGCACTCGCATTGGTGACAATCAATCCAGCTAAGCAACTTCGTATTGATAAACGTGTCGGTTCGATCGAAGTCGGCAAGGATGCTGATCTGGTCATCTTCAGTGGTCATCCGCTGAGCGTCTACTCGATTGTTGAGAAGGTGTTCATAGATGGACAGCTCTATTTCGACCGGCAAGCTGATATTGCGCGTCGCGCTGAGCTGGAGAAAGAAAAACAGACACTCAAACAACAACTGAAGCAGGAGCGACCCGGTCAGCGAGAAGGCCGCCCCGAGCCGGATAGGAGAGACGTGCCACCACCGCCAACTCCCACACCACAACCTGGAGGTGAACAATGAGAAGGTCGCAAACCTTGCTACTGATGGCTCTGTTGGTGTCATTTGGTTTGACTACAATGCGGTTCTCGTCGGCAGCGCAAGGGCCTGTCTACGCGATTAAAAATGCCCAGATTGTGACCATGGCCGGGCCTCCCATCGAGCGGGGAACCGTGGTCATCCGTAATGGCCGCATCGCCGCCGTTGGCGCCAATGTCAGCATTCCCGGCAATGCACAAGTGATCGAGGCAGCCGGACTGGCCGTGTACCCCGGCATGATAGACTCACATACCAGCATCGGTCTGACGGAAATCGGTCAGGTACGCGCCACCGTAGATACGACGGAATTGGGTGAGTTCAATCCGCACATGCGAGCGATCGTGGCTGTTCACCCGGCCAGTGAATTGATTCCGGTGACTCGCCTCAACGGTATCACGTCAGTCATCACGCGGCCGGCGGGCGGTACACTCTCCGGTCAAGCGGCGCTGATCAACCTGGATGGGTGGACGTGGGAAGAGATGGCGTTGAAACCATCTGTGGGCATCGTCTTCAACTATCCGAGCCTGCGCAGCGGACGCTTCTTCGATTTCAACACCTTCGAGTTTCAAGAGCGCAGCTTCGAGCGGGCCAAAAGAGAACGCGATGAGAAACTGGACAAAATTCGCAAACTGCTGGACGATACCCGCGCCTACATCAAAGCTAAAGAAGCTCGATCACGCAGCTTCAACCCGGATCACGTGCTGGAGGCGCTCATACCGGTCGTCAAGGGCGACATGCCATTGATTGTATCCGCTGAGCGTCAACGCGACATCACCAGCGCGATTGAGTTCACCTCTGAGCAAAAGGTCAAAATGATCCTCAGCGGTGGCGATGAAGCATGGAAAGTGGCCTCGTTGCTCAAGGAAAAGAATATCCCCGTCTTGCTCGGACCGATCCTGAGCCTGCCAAATGACGAGGATGAACCATACGATCAACCCTTCACCACCGCTAAGAAATTGCTAGACGCCGGCGTTAAATTCGCTTTTCAAACCGGCGACAGCTCGAATGCTAGGAATTTGCCATATCATGCTGCCATGTGTGTGGCCTTTGGACTGCCCCGCGAAGAAGCGCTGAAGGCACTGACGATCTATCCGGCGCAAATCTGGGGTGTCGCCGATCAAATCGGGAGCATCGAAGTCGGCAAGCTGGCTAATTTGGCTGTGTGGGATGGTGATCCATTGGAGATTCGCTCGCAGGTGAAGCATCTGTTCATTAAGGGCCGATCCATTCCGCTGAAGAGCAAACACACAGAGCTGTACGAGCGCTATCGCAACCGGCCTTAACCTATCCGACCATTTGCTTCACCGTGCAAGCAGTGAGCGTTGTGATGTCCCTGATACGCTAAGTAACGTGACAAAAGTTCGGGGCGTTGTTGGAGTGCTGCGACGTGTCGCAGCCTTGGCCGGAAAGCGGTGAGACGTCACTGCACCCCAAAACGTCCCGTCCCTCCAACCCGTCCCCAAAATGTCCCCGAACTTTTGTCCACCTACTTAGGCGCGCTTCAACGGTCGCTTTGCCAGCTTCAGTGTGTGCGTCATCGGTGGCGTAGGATCAGTCGCCAGTATTGTTGGCTTGCATCGCTTCAAACTGCAAGGCCAGTTCCTCCCATCGCTGATTGAGCTGCTCAATGGTAGCTTCAATCAGCGAAAACTGGCGAGTCAATTCGGCAACGTTAGCTCCATTTTTGTACGTGTCAGGCGACTGAAGTAAGTTGGAAAGTTCCTCGTGCCTGTGTTGCATCTTGGCAAGCTGTTGTTCGACCTCGGCCAGTTCGTCGCGGAGCTGCTTCTGACGCCGATACTGCTCGTTGCGCTGTTGGGCCTCGCGACGCTTTTGCTCTTGGCGAGCATGGCGGTTGGTCGCCGACTCGGCGGGTTCGGCTACTGTTGCTTGCGGGGACGATGTTTCCTGTGAGCGTCGCCATTGATAATAGTCGTAGTCCCCAGGATACACGGTCAGGCGACCCTGCTCCACGCGAATGATCTTTTCAGCAACGTGGCGAATGAAGAAAACGTCGTGACTGATCATGACGAGCGTGCCGGTGAATTGATTCAGCGCTTCGATCAATGCGTCAATTGAATCAAGATCGAGATGAATCGTCGGCTCATCCATCAGCAGCAAGTTAGGCGGGTCCAGCAAAATTTTCACCAGAGCAAGCCGGCTCTTTTCACCGCCACTCAATACGCTGACCGGTTTGAACACGTCATCGCCATGAAACAAAAATGCGCCCAGTACCGTGCGCACGTAAACCTCTGGGTGGTTGCGCGTCGTGGACATGGCCTCTTCCAGCACTGTCTTATTCAAATCCAGCATCTCATGCCGAAACTGTGTGTAATAGGCGCAGCGTACATCCCGTCCCAATCGTCGCTCACCCCGTTCAAATGGAACCACCCCGGCCATGAGTTTCAGCAGCGTTGATTTTCCTGCTCCGTTTGGCCCGACAAGCGCGATCTTCTCGCCGCGCTCCAATTGAAGTGTCAGGTCTTCGTAGACCCGCTTCGCCCCATACGATTTGTGCACATTCACTAACTCAACGACGATCTTGCCAGACTTTTCCGGCTGCGGAAAATGAAAATGAACGGTTGGTTCCAAATCAGGTAGCTCGATACGTTCGATCTTCTGCAGCATTTTGATGCGACTTTGCACCTGACGCGCCTTGGTGGCTTTGGCGCGGAACCGTTCAATGAATCGTTCAACTTGGGCGATCTTGCGTTGCTGGTTCTTCTGAGCAGACTCCAAAAGCTCCAGACGGGCGTCACGTTGGCGGACGTAGTCTTCGTAATTACCGGCATAGCGAGTCAGTTGACCATGCCGCAGCTCAACAATCGAGGTGACTGTCGAATTGAGGAACTCACGGTCGTGCGAAACAACCAGTAAACCCCCAGCATAGGACCGCAGATAATCCTGAAACCAACCGAGCGCCTCCAGATCGAGATGATTTGTCGGTTCATCAAGCAACAAGAAATCTGGACGAGAAACGAGCAGACGAGCTAAGACAGCCCGCATGACCCAACCACCACTGAATTGACTGAGCGGACGATCAAAATCGTTGGTGTGAAATCCCAAACCTGCAAGGATGGCCTTGGCTCGTGGTTCGAGGTCATCGGATGCAATCAAATCAAGCCGGTGCTGGATGTCGCCATATTGACGTAAAAGCTGCTTCTGTGCACGCTCGTCCGACCTGCTGAGGTCAGCCAGTTGCCCTTCGATGCGCCTGCGCTCAGCCAGCAGGTGATCGCGCTCAGCCGATACGAGCAAGGCTTCCTGTAGAACAGTTCGTTGCTCGACAGGGATCACTTCTTGAGGAAGATAACCGAAGGTGACGCCTTTGGCCACGTGCACCTGACCGCTATCAGCCACTTCCCGGCCCATTATCAACGCCAGCAACGTAGATTTGCCTGCTCCATTGGCGCCAACCAGACCAATGCGGTCGTTCTTGTCAATCATCAGTGTGGCATTTTTGAGGAGGACTCGCTCCCCAAAACTCTTGCCGACATTTTGAAGCCAGATCATGCCGCTTTGCAAAAAGAATCCAAATGCTACGGCAGCGGTTGTGATGTGTCAAACGCCGCGTGCCATGCCAAACTCGGCAGGTCAGTGGGATCGTGGGATGATCAACGGCGTGAATTGAGATATTCAGCCTTGAACCATTCGATGGTTTTCGCAAGCCCTTCTTCAAACCCAATGCGCGGACTCCAGCCCAGCTCTTGACGCGCGCGCGTGCAGTCGAACACCGCTTTGTTACTCAGGATATACACAGCGTAGCGCGAGATCGTCGGCGGCTCTTTTTGCTGGAGCAAACGGGCTGAAAATTCGCTGAGCCGCGCAATGTTAAGGGCAACAGTGAGCGGAATACTTCGGGTCACCGGCTTCAACCCAAGTCCTTGAGCCAGCGCGTTCAGGTATTGACGTTGTGTGACCTGGCAATCAGTGCTGATGTTGAAGATGCGACCAAGAGCGTTAGGCTTGCTCGCTGCCAGAAGACAAGCATCAGCCAGATTCTGCGCGTAAATGAGGGCCACAGGATTCTCGCCAGAGCCAATACAACATGCCATCCGTCCTTTCAAGAATTGAACAAGTCGCGGGAGACTGGCACGATCACGCGGCCCGTAAATCCAGCCCGGTCGAATCACGCAGGCTTCAACCCAATTCTTGTCGTGGTAGCTTAAGACCAGCTTTTCTGCGGCAATTTTTGCCGGCGCATAATGCTCCCACGCGAGGAAGTGGGATGCATACGGTGCCGATTCGTTCCAGATGCCCCCGCGATGAGCAACATACCCATAGACAGCCACCGAGCTCATGTAAACGATGCGGCGCACTCCACACGCCCGCATCGCTTCCAGAACGTGCCGAGTGCCGTCAATGATGTCGCGTTGAAATTCTGCCCATGAGCCCCAATCCGTAACTTTGGCTGCGACATGGAAGACAACATCGGCGCCCTTCATGCCTCGTTCAATAGAAGGCTGATCGTTCAAGTCTCCAATCGCCAGTTGTGCGCCGAGTTTCCTTAACAGACCTGTGTCACTGGTCGGGCGCACCAGAGCAACCACGTCATGCCCCAGTTCAACTAAGCGCTCGGCCAAGTGGCTGCCGGCAAGCCCTGTGGCTCCGGTCACAAACGCCTTCATGGCTAAAATGGCGCTGGGCGGGCGCTGTGCATGATCGCGCCGTCTCGACACTCATGCCCACCTGATGAGCGGCAGGATCGAGTCAGGAATCATGGACAACGCGCCACGTAGGATTACGCCTGTGCTTGTACTGGCTTCCTTGCCTGGGTCAGTTTGTTCACACGAGCCGACAGCTCGGCAACCCGCTTGCTGAGCTTCTCAACGTCGGCCTTCGAGGGAATATCAAGAGTGTTGAGCACCCTCCGAACCCCGGATTCAATTCGACTTTCCAATGTCGTCTCCACCTGCTTGACCCGACGTTCCATCTTCAGGAGTGACCGAATCTTCTGAACAACGTCCTTTTCGGAAGTTTCACCTTTCTTGATCGCCTTCTCAATGAACGTCTCGATGCCTTCTTTGGCAAGCATGGTAGCGCCGAGCCCAAAATAGAAAGTTTGACTGAGGGTTTCACTCACTTGTTCGATGACGCTCTCAATCCCCTTCTCAACTTCTTTCATGCCGCTTTCGATTCTGGGGACGAGCTTCAGTTCGACTGCTCTTTTTTGTGGTTTGACTGCCATATTATGCCTCCTTTGGCAGCGGGATCATCCATTGGGATAACCCGCTGAAAAATAGCGCCAGTTATTTTTTCCTGGCCTTGCTAATGGTCTTTTTAGGATGTCTGGCTGGCCCAGTTGATTTCTGTTTTTTCGACTTGTTCGCTGACTGACGGACCAGCCGCTCAACCTGCTGACTCAACACATTGATACTGGTTTCCAGCCGTTCCAGCTCCCGGCGCGATGGAATATCCATCGAAGCCAACAGGCCGGATAGGCTGTTTGAAACAGTCTCTTCGACTGCTTTCTGCACACGTGCCGTGACATCCTTCGCCATGAACTGGATAGATTCGATGATGGCGGCCACGGTGTCAGCTTGTTCACGCCCTTTTTCAAGCGCACCTTTGATTCGCTTTTCAACCTCTTTCTGTACGATCTCGGCTGCCTCAACGCCGGCGGCTACTGATTTTTTGAGTGTTTCCATGACGGCTTCACCTCGCTTTTGAATAAGTCCGATTAGCATTGTGTCTGGCACTACAGCCTCTTCTTTTTTGGCGCTTTCCAAGATAATGCTCGATAACACGACATTGGTGATGTCCTGCCCGTTGGTGTTATCAATGACCTGAATCGTTTCGCCTTGCTGTACCAATTGGGCGACATCCTCGAGCGTCATGTACTTCTTCGCCGTTGGATCGTACAACTTGCGGTTGGCATATTTCTTAATAATTCGAGTCATATCGGGCATCTTCCTCACATTGCGAGGCAGCAGTATAACGCACTGCGTCATAAATGTCAAGTCGTGCCGAACCTCGTCGCTGGCCGATGCATATTGGCCGGCATGCCTTGGGCGCTACTGATTTACAGCGGGTTTCGCATGCGTGTTCATCCCTGGCCGTCATCCTGCCCACTACGGACGGGCCTTTGATTCTGAACATGCGTCTGAAAACCGCTGTAAAGGCGCCCGGTTCGCGCCTGTCACCAAGTCCTATGGGGATGTTGCTCAACCACACCGAATCATTTAGAATCTCGGCGCGTTTATCTCTTATTCAGGAGGTAAGATAATGATTTACACGGGGGCGGTGGCTCTGTACGCGGCGCTACTGATCGTAGTAAGCATTACACGAAGTCGGCGGGTGAAGAACCAGGACGATTTTATGGTAGCCGGGCGCCAGGTCTCTACAGTCTTCTTGGTTGGCACACTGGTCTGCACCTGGATTGGATCGGGAAGTTTATTTGGCGGGGCCGGTCGGGCATTTCGTGAAGGATTTTCCGCCCTCTGGATGAGCGCTGGGGCGTGGGCTGGACTGATCGTCGTCTACTTCCTCGCGCCGCGTGTGCGGAGAATTGCTGAGTACACCGTATCGGATATTTTGGAACGGCGCTATAACCAGTGGGCGCGACTGTTCGGTTCCGTTGCCATTGTGATCGCCTATCTGACCATTGCCAGTTACCAGTTTAATGGAGGAGGTCGGTTGCTCAATCTGTTAACCGGCATGGATGTGTTGCACGGCAAGCTGATTACCTGCGCACTGGCGGTTGTGTTCACAATGACCGCCGGCATGATTTCAATTGTTGCGCTCGATATTCTCAACGGCACCTTCATCACGCTGGGCATCCTTGTCGCCCTTCCGTTGATCTACCATGAGGCCGGCGGATGGCAGCAAATTACTGCTCATCTGTCGCCGGAGCATTTTACGGTTTTTGGGCGACCTGGCGTGCTTCCCGCGATTGGGCTGTTTATGCCGACCTTCTTCTTGTTACTAGGCGAGAGCAGCATGTACCAGAAGTTTTTTTCGGCAAAGGATGAAAAAGCGGCACGCCGAGCCGTTGTCGGGATGGTCATCGGAGTGATCATTATCGAAGTCGCTTTGGCTACGGTTGCCATTTTTGGAGGGAGCCTTCATACCCAAGACCCGGCCTTTGTCCGGCCTGATGGGACGTTTATCAAAGCTGCTACAGAAACCATTATCCTTCAAGTCGCCAGAACTCATCTGCCCGTCGTTGCAGGGTTGATTCTTCTATGTGCTGCTGCGGCTATTATCTTCTCAACGGCTAATACGTTCTTGATGGTTCCTTCGACCAACATCGCCCGGGATATTTATCAGCGTTTCATTAACCCCAACGTGAGCCAAAAGCGAATTGTGACATTTCAGCGAGTGCTCATCCCAATCCTGGCCGCTGTCGCCTTTGTCGTATCTTCGTTCTTCCAGAGCATATTGGATATGGCGTTGTATGCTTACACCATGGTTGGTGCGGCTGTGACGCCGGCGTTATTGGCCGCGTTCCTTTGGAAGCGGGTAACGGTCGTAGGTGGGGTGACTTCGGTAGTGGCCGGTATGGTTACCACGATGATCTTTGGGGCGTTGAATTCGCTGGGCGTCATTAGTTGGGATTATGATTACATTATTTATCCCGCTGGGGGGGCTTCAATTCTGGCGCTAGTCTTGGTTAGCCTCCTTAGTGCTCCGTCTCCCGAAGAAAAGTGGCGGCCATTCTGGACCTCGACAGAACAAGAACGGGTTGGCATTCATGCCTCTGGTTAGTAAATCCCTGGGGCATGGTGTGCTTCAGTCGTTCTGATGACCTAGGATTGTCCTTAAATTCGGCGGCACTGGTCGAACCGGCAGCCGGGCCACTCATGGTTGGTAGAGTGAGAGAAAATAGGGTCCGGTTGATTGATGAGTTTGTACGGGTTCTGGAGTCAATCGTCAGTGTGGCAGGCCACGATAAAGAAAAACCGGGTGGGCCGTTTTGCCCACCCGTAAAACTAAGGAGGTATTCGTGGTGGTACGTGGTCACCCTCTTAGACTCAATTTGGAGGTAGTAAGTTGCCTAAATTTTTTTATGGCTCGGGGTATGATGGAGATTTGCAACCCACCTGAAAAAAGAAAAAAGCGGGTGAGCCGTTTTTCGAGCCCACCCGAAAGCTAAGGAGGTATTCGTGGTGGTACGTGGTCACTCTCTTAGACACGGAATGCCAGTTTCGGGTTGCCCAAAAGCTATGTGATTGTGTAGGTGTCGGAGGGATTCCTATTGCGCGTGATTTATTGGCTATCCAGAGCAGTAAACACCTCTGAGGTTCGTGTTAACTGGTTGACATCGTGACAGATTAGGCGGATAATAAAGCTGCATGCAACGAAAATTGGTTAGGTGACATTCAAAGCAAGTGCTAGACCATGTAGCGATGGCTCTAGTCAAGTCAACTGTCAATGGGTTAACGTATGGACGCAGCTGCTTAGCGAGTGCGAGATAGAAGGAGGTGGAACCTATGAAGGAACCGACTTTTGTTATGTTTGCTCCGCTTGAGGAGGAATCGCTCTTGACTCGTCTGGGTCATGAGTTGCGCGATAGTTCCCGTGACTTTCTGGCCGACCCTCGTGGGTATATCAGGAGCACGTTCTCTCAAGACGCCTATGGTAAAAGAAGAGCGAGAGTGATCTTCCTGGGTAGTGTTCTCACCCTGTTTCTCTTAGTGTTGAGTGTCGGCATTGGTGCTTTGCTTCGGTTCTTACATACGCCGGAAATTGTGAGTGTTTTGGAAACACAAGCGCAAAAGATTAGTTATGTGGAGCCGCCCCCGCTGACTCCTTTGCCCGCGGCCCCCAAGCAGAGCCAGAGAGCTGGTGGTGGCGGCGGCGGCGGCAATAATGAACCAAATCCTCCTTCGTTTGGGCGCCTGCCTCGAGCAGAGTTAACGGTTCCACTGATAAGTCCAACCGTTCATCAGCCGAAGATTAAGAACCCATCGTTGCCTGTTGAGCCGACGATTATGGCTCAACCGGAATTAATCCCCAAGATGGATCCTAATTTGCCATTAGGTGACCCCAGTAGTCGCTCATTGATTCCTTCTGACGGACCCGGTTCCGGTGGCGGTATTGGTACGGGTAAGGGAGGTGGTGTTGGTTCAGGGGATGGTCTAGGCGTCGGTCCAGGTAAAGGATTTAACATCGGTGGCGGTAATCCTTCAATAGGAGGAGGAGACAGGGATAGGGACCGTATTGTTCAGTCCCGACCGCAAATCCTCAATCGTCCCAAACCTGATTGGACTGAAGAAGCTCATCGCAATCGCATCCAGGGAGAAGTGGTTTTGAGCGCCACATTCGCTGCGGATGGAACCGTCCGCGATATTCGCGTCATTCGCGGGCTAGGCTATGGATTGGACGAAAAGGCGATTGAAGCTGCTAAGCTGATCAAGTTTATTCCAGCGCGTGATCAATATGGCCGGCCGATTGATGTTCGCCAGCGTATCACGGTTGACTTCCGGTTGTTGTAGCTGGCTCGGCTGTGCCGACACTGTCGCCGCACACTTGTCCAGATAAGGCTATGTGCGTGGACTCATGAAGCTGGCTCGGCTGTGATGATGTTCTCACTCCACGCCTTGGCTAACTCAGCCGCCACGTGAGCATTATTGAGCAGCAGGGCTACATTAGCATCCAAGCTGCGGCCTGCCGTCGCGTGTTCAATCTCCGATAACAAGAACGGGGTCAAGCGTGCGCCCATGATGTGGGCCTGCTTGGCCTTTTTTAACGCCTGAGTGAGAGCCTCTTCAATTTCTCTGAAGGGGATTTCAGACTCCGAGGGGATTGGAACAGCAACTACGATCGCACTACGATTCCCCATGCTCCAGTGAGCTCGGCTGAGCTGAATAACCTCTTGCGTCGTTGATACGTGCAGATCAAGGACGATGCCACTGGATCGGGAGAAGAATGCTGGCAACTCCTCCGTGCGGAAACCAATGATAGGCACGCCGGCAGTCTCCAAATATTCAACGGTTTTGGGCAAGTCGAGGATAGACTTTGCTCCTGAGCAAACAATGATCATCGGAGTCTCTGCCAAGATTGGTAGGTCTGCTGAAATGTCAAAAGAGGCCTGAACATCTCGATGCACGCCACCAATGCCGCCTGTTGCCAGTATTTTGATACCGACGCGGTCGGCTAATCTCACCGTTGCCGAGACGGTCGTTGCTCCCCACGCTTGGCGGGTGATGACCCAAGCAAGATTACTGATGCTGGTTTTCAGCACGCCTGTTCGATTAGCAAAGGCGTGAATTTCTTGTTCTGTTAATCCGATTTTAGGGCGTCCTGCCACAATGCCGATCGTTGCTGCGTAAGCGCCGGCCTGATGAATGACCTCTTGGCATTGCATTGCTACGCGGAAATTGGTTGGGTAGGGCAGCCCATGAGCGATCAGAGAGGTCTCCAAGGCAACGACCGGTTGGCCGGTTTGTAAGGCATGGGCGATGTTGGACGCAATTTCAATCAACGCGGTCTCCCAGTTGGTCTTCTTGTTGAATAAGTTTTCAGGTCAATTCCCAAACGAAGGGCCAGGCGGTACACGAGTCGTAAAGGAAGACCAACGACATTGAGATAGTCGCCTTCAATGCGCTCAATCAGCAGGCTCCCCAGTCCTTGAATCGCATAGGCGCCGGCCTTATCCAGAGGTTCTTCGCTGGACAGATACCAATCTAATTCATCGGGTTGCAATCGGGCAAATTTGACTCTTGTGGTTTGACAGCCCGACAGTTGTTGGTTGGTGTCTCGGCGAATGAGGCAGACTCCGGTGAGCACCTCATGCCATCGCCCGCTGAGCGTTGTTAGCATCTGCCGGGCAGCCTCAATGCTAGGGGGTTTTCCCATGATTTGCCCGTCAATGACCACAACAGTGTCAGCGCCGATGATCAGCCCATGATCGAATCGGTGTGTGAGTGCCTCGGCTTTCATCCGCGCCAACATCTTTACGTAGTTGGTTGCTGAGTCACCGTAACATTGTGGTTCTTCTATGCCGCTGGGCGCGACATGGGGAGAGATTTGTATGATATTGAGAATCTGCTCACGACGCGGCGATGCAGATGCCAGTATGATAGGACCTTGGTACATAGCTTGACAGTGTATCATGATGATGGACGCTCGCGGTACGGGTCTAACGCCGAGACGAAATTATGTTAGAATATCGCGCCTATGAAAGGGCCGATTTCGCTGCCGGTTTTGCCGACCGCCGGGTTGCCTGCCCAGGTTGACATTTGTGCCAATCAATGTCAGGCGCGATGTTGTAAGTACATCATCGTCAAAATTCCTGCTCCACGTACGCGGATGGATCATGAAGAGATTCGCTGGTGGGTTGCTCATGAAGGTGTCAGTGTACACATCGCTCAGCGAAAGTGGTATCTACAGGTGTTCACCCGATGTACTCACCTGACGCCCAATAATCTTTGCAGTGCCTACGACAAACGGCCTGATGTTTGCCGCGATTATGAGCCAGACAATTGTGAGTTCACCGCCGAGTTAGACATTCAACGCGAGTTCCGAACGATGCAGGAATACGATCAGTATTTGGAGGAAAAACGGCTTAAGCGACGCGGCATAAACGCGCAGCGTGGTCGCTTACAGACAAGCAATGGGCGTCGTCTTAACCGGTGAGCAACTACGGTGGTTATTTGGGTTCACACTGATAACACACTCTGCCGCAGCGCGGGCGGGAGTTTTTTGGTTGCTTCGCGGATGATGCTTCGGTGAGCTCTTGGTTTCCACCGTTTGAGGAAATCAGCCAATTGATCGGGCGCATGGGAGGCAAGGTCTCGGAGTGTGAATCCCAGTGCCTTTCTCACGATCCATTCAGTGTCTTGCATCAGGTATTGACAGACGCGAAACACAATATCAGCGTGACCCTGATTGTGATGACGAAGTCGCCGCAACGAGACGAGCGAGGCCCGTCGTCGCCACAGGTTGTCTGACTGTGCCCACTCAATCAGGTGTTCAACTTTAGATAGATCAGCCGCCACCATAGGTCCCACGACGCAGACGCACAAGGTGTCGCACAGCGACCAGTCATCAATTTGGTTGAGCCATGAGTTGGCCAGCTCCCAGATATGATCATCAAACTGTCTTTCAAATCGTCGCAGGATCAGCAGGCTCAGCAGCCGCGATTCAAGATGACCATCTTCCCAGAGTCGTTGGACGGTGGGCATGACTGAAGACAAACTGAGCGGTCGGCCCTGTGATTTTATGAATTCGCTGGCGACTTCTTTAATGTGAGCGACGGGCACGCCGAGCACGGGAAGGTGCGTTTTCAACACGGCGCGATGGTGCTGCGTGTGAGCCGGGTCAGCTTGTTGTTTGAGCCGTTCGATCAGAACCCTGGCCGGATCATCTGGCGGTGGCTCGGCTGTGTGTTTGGAGTGGGGCGCTGAAGATTTTGCTGATTTGATTAGACGTCTTTTTCGTTTTGGCATGATTGCGAAGGGAAAAGATACTTTGATTCCAAGCAGTGGGCAAGCCCTGCTCCTGTTCTAATCTGCGTAACTGTAGCAATCTGACTTTAGCCGTTGGTGTGGGCAATCGCTGGTCCAGATGAATCTTGTAACTGGGCCAAAGCTCCGCTAGCGCTGTGTCTGTCATGTTGAAGAGCTCGGAGCGATAATCGAGTATGAGCCAGATGCGCGGCAGCGAGCGGTGAACAGTCAGGTAGTTGGTGGCTGTATCTGCCGCATCGGTATTGATGACAGCGCGCCATATTGACTCGTCCTGCCGAAAATAGTATTGGAGCGTCCGATCCATGTAGGCCGGGTCAACCACAATGAGATCGCCCGTTTTGTATTCCCGTCGAATGAGATCAGCAATTGGGCGATAGTCGCCTTCGCGCGTCGGGTTTTGATAATAGGTGATCAGTGAAAGACTCATGGCGACGAACAACGCAGCAGTAATCAGCGCCTTGAGCCATCGGTTTCTCAGCGTGACGATGCCAGCAGCAGTCATCATGAAAAAGTAAGGGGAGATCATCATCAAATAGCGCGATAAGACCATCTCCCGTTGCCAGGTGAGCATCACCAGCATGACCAGCAGAAGCGGAATCCCGAACAATCCGAGCAGCTCACGACCGTTTCGTCGAATCTGCCAGAGTCCTTTCAAGGTCACGGCTATCATCAATGACATGCCCAAGCCGGCCGTCATGAGCCGGTGTTGAAAATAGCAGCGTGCTTCGGCGGAGTCTGGGTATTGGCGGTAATTGGCCAGTGCATGGGCTAGTTCGTGTGGATAGATTGCATATCCCATGGTCATCTGGAATAACAGGTTCCACACTTGACGCAATCCATCTTCGATGGTCGTTGCCACCCGCCAGTCACTGCTGACGCGGCCAGTCGGTGGATAAGAAATGATGAATGCCAGCCACGGCAGGCAAGCCAGTGCAATGATAGCGTTGAGGCGTAACCAACGACGAAGCGTCGTCGCCGGCTCGTCGGCGCGTTGCTTGGCTCTCAGGTAATGACGCAGGAAGTCTATGTTCACAGCCGCCAAGATGAAGCTGGTGAAATAGTGGGTGTATAAAGCAGCGATGAAAAAAAGGCAGAAGCCAGTTTGGGAGACGCAGCTTGCCGAAGCCTGCTGTCGAAGTCGGAGGTAGCAGAGAACAGCTCCAAGCGTCAGTGCTGTCGCCATCGTGTACATGCGCACTTCTTGAGCAAAGTAGACCTGATATGGTGAGAGGGCTAACAACATGGCCGTCAGCAGGGCTGTTCCTGCGGAGAACCAGCGACGGGCGAGCGCAAATGAACCGAGAATGATCAACAGGCTAAATAGCACGAAGGGTAACCGCAGAACAAACGGGCTTGATCCAAACACGCTCGTCCACGCCTTGAGTAAGAGAAAACTGCCAGGAGGATGCACGTTGAGCGCGGCGCGGCGCAGCAGCCAATAGGTTGGCAGTTGCGAGTCAGACCAAGTGAGCGTTTCATCTAGCCAGAGATTTTGATAGTCGAGGTGGTACAAACGCAGGCACAGCGCCAAGCCAAGGATCGTCGCCAACAACCATGTAGCGCGTCCCGGATGACGCACGGCAGGGAATATGCTCAACTGCTTGATGGATGTTGCCAATGCAGCCCGATGCTCCAAGCATGTGACGTTAATGCTTGGAGCCAATAAGTAGCACGTCGAGCGCGGCCATGTCAATTAAGACCGGGTCGCTGCCACACTTGCCACGTGATGAGGGACGATGAGGAGCCTCCGGTTCTCGGCCACCATGCAGGCTGGCGATCTACCTTATTTTGAGAGTTGTTCGAGTTTCAGTTGACGCGCGTCAAACGCGCGAGGCCCACTGTAGGTGAGAATCCAGCTAATGCCGTATCGTCGCGCTTCATCCGTGTTCACGTCATCGCGTGTGATGCGCGCTTGCTCCAGCTCGCGGCGGTGCATGTAAACTTTTCTTGGGTAGAGATAGCTGTTGAAGAAGGCCGCATAACTGATCGTGCCGGGTTGTTCAAGGATCAAGAGAACAGAAGCGTCTTCGGGAATCTGCTGTCGAAGCTGTTGCAGTTGTGGCATGAGGTCGTGATGCCAGGGCACGAGCTTGATTTCTTCCTGCCACTGAGCTTCGGTGGCGCTGATCCAGTAAACACCATAAAATACCCAGAACGCGATTGTTGGAATAAAGAGCGCAAAATGCAATTGCAGCAGCCTTCGCGTCCACTTCGATGCGGAGTTAAAATGCGGTAGAAAGCAGCCCAACCATTTATGTTGAATGAACCACAGACCGCAGAGGACGCCGGCCAAGATCGTCGCATAGAGGCGAAACTGAGGCAGCGTCGCCGGCAAGCGTTCGGCGGGTAAAGCCATTCCAAGAGCGGATAGCCATGTGAGGTAGGTCGCATCGGGAACAAATCTCAGGAGAAGCATGCATCCTGCAAGCATGAGCAGGATGTGAGCAAAGCAAAATCGTATCAACCGGCGTGGTCTGGTTGTGGTCATGGTTGTTGCGTTATTCCTCCAGGAGCTGGGCATAGATGGTGGCTAGCTGCGCGGCGGCTTTTTCCCAGCTAAAGAGTCGGGCCCGCGCGAGGCCTTTCTCGATGAGCGACTGGCGGAGGCGGCTGTCGGTCAAAACGCGCGACATCTGGCGATGAATGTCGTCAACGTCTTCAGGATTGCAATAAAGCGCGGCGTCACCGGCCACTTCAGGCAGCGAATAGACGTTGGAAGTAATCACCGGGCAGCCAGAGGCGAAAGCTTCCACGACCGGTAGGCCGAATCCTTCGTGCAGTGAAGGGAAGACTAGCATCGTCGCGCCGGCATAGAATTTTGGTATTTCGTCAGCAGGCACAAATCCTGTTTGGATGACATACGGCTGCAACCGCTGTTCGCGGATGATTTCATCAACGGCGCTATATCCAGGTGGCTGGTGACCAACGAGCACAAGCTGATGTGGCCATCCCTCTTGCTTGAGTCGCGCAAATGCCCGGAGTGTGGCCGTGACGTTCTTCTTCGGTTTAATCGTGGAGACGCTGAGAATATATGGGCCGGTCACCCCGTAAGTGGCCAGCGTTGATTGCCAGTCTACACTGGGGTGGAATTGTTTTCCCACGCCATTGTAGACCACGTGAACCTTTTCCGGCGGTACGTCATAGTGAGCAATGATGTCACGCTTTGACGCGTGTGAAACGGTGATGATGGCATCGAACGCTTGGAGCGCCTGACGGTGACGCAGCAGTTTTAGTGGATTGAACCGATTGACCACCTGCTTGTTCATGCTAGCGCGAGATGTTCCATGTATTGTTACCACACGTTTGATGTTGACTCCCCACCAGTCGTAGGGTGTAAACAGGAACGGATAATGCACCAGATGGGCGCCCTGCCGTTTCAGGTAGAGTGCGATCGTCGTTGAGTACACGTAATGGTTCTGCATCCACCTTGGCAAGAGCAACTCATGAGCTGTGGCTGCTGTAATCAGGTCGGCGCGTTGCGGATGGCGAAGGAGTGTGAGGTTCTTGACGTGTTGGCTGAGATGTTCAATCAGGGACGTCAGTAGCAGGCCAAAGGTGTGGGTTCGTCCATTGAGCCGATCCAGGGCTAGTACAACCAATTTATCGGCGAGGTTACTCAAGGTATCCCAGTTCTTTCAATCGCTCTCGGATGAGTTTTTCTTCTTCATCGGTATTCCAACCGTATGGTTGGCCACTCATCGCAGGCGCACGCGCCGACTGGATGTGGACCCGATAGGCTTGAAGATAGTCCGGGTCAATGGCCTGCTCGATAACATGACCATCCATGTCCTCCAGGAGAGGAACGCCGGCCAGATAGAGAATGGTAGCGGTCACGTCTTCAAGCTTAGGCAGAGGGCCTGATAAGCCATTCGGCGAGATTTGAGCGCCAGGTCGAATAGCGTTTCCATTCATGATGAGGATGCCTTCGGCGCGGTGTGTTCCTTGATTCTTCTGTCGTGTTTGGCAAATCAGCTCAGCCGATTTTGTGTCCGTGTCAATTCCGTACTGGTCGTCGAGGTTGAAAATGATGTCTGGCGCGTTTGCTGCATGATGGCCACGGTAGACGCCTTCGCGCACCATGATTTCGGAAATCAGCCGTCGGCCTGAATGGGGGTCACGCATGGCTGTCAGTTTCTCAATCAGCTCAGCGCGAAACGCATCGTAGGCTGTGCCCGGTTCAATCACGCCGGTGTGATGATCAGCGGTATTGATCCAGATGCCGCCGATGTAGTCATGCAACTTGACCAGCTTGGCCTTGATGGTGCGTCGTGCCGCATCGCGCAGGCGTGCTTCAGTGCGTTCCAGCAAGCCTGCCGGTGTGATCGGACCGAGGTATTTGTAGATTCGACGTTTGGTCGGCAACAGCCTTTGCAGAGCGCGTACCATTGCGCTGTTGAGGCCATTAGAGGCTATTTGGAGTTGAAGCTCTCGGGCCAGTGCTGAGAAATTGAGTCGTTGCTGCGCAGCGGGACCGAACCCATGATCCGACAAGATGATGATGTCGTAATCGGCGCCGGCGAGCCTCACGAACTCGTTCAGGTAATGATCCAGTTCCTGATAGATGGTAATCAGCCGGTGCTGCAGCTCTGGAGCGTGATCGCTTTGGCAGGAAGGGTCCAGATGATGCCAGTAGCGATGTTGAAGTCGGTCGGTCTCAGTGAAAACGACGATGAAACAATCCCACGGCTCACGCTGAAACAGCTCCAGCGCGGTGCGCGCGCGTTTGCGCAAAATATCTTGCATGCGTTGCAGGAAGTGATCATCAGGCGAAGAGAAGTCTTTTTCCTGCGGGTGCAGATCAATTTCGTAATGGGTTAGTTCCGCTGCCAATTCCGGTGGGTGAGTGAAGTGGCGGGAACCGGGCGGCGTCAGCATGCCGGTGATCATCACTCCATTGATTGGTTCGGGTGGATAGGAAATTGGTAAGTTGATGCAGGCGACCCGACGTCCTGCCGCGCCGAGCAGGTCCCACAACTTTGGTTCGGTGATGGAGCGGGCGTTGACGACGACGCCGGGGACGGCCAGATAGGTTGGCTGACCGCGCCCCAGCGAGTGAGCAGACCAGGGATTAACGTCATAGAATTGGAATACGCCATGTTTGCCAGGGTTCTTGCCTGTGATGAACGTAGACCAGGCTGGAGCTGAGACAGGTGGCAGCGTTGAGAGTAAAATGCTGGAAAATCCTTCGGCTCGTAGCCGCGCCAGCGTCGGCATGGCGCCGCGTTGCATGAGCGGGTCCAGCGCAACGAATGACGCGCCGTCCAATCCGATGATCAGAAGTTTCCTGCCCATAGGTTTTTGTTACGGTCAAAGCGACCGACTGACGGCAATCGTGCTGACTGGTCAATCGCCAGTGCGCATAGATGCCGCTACAAATCTGTATCCTCGTTCTGACGTCTCTTGCGCTTGGATTGGCCTTCCAGGCTGACGATCAACCAACGGTCGCCGATTTTTCTGACTCGCACGCTGCGTTCTTTGTTTCTCTTTTTGTTCTTCCATTTAACGATGGCTTCCGTCTCGCTCACTTTCTCGAAGCCGGGAATGATTTCCAGCGATTCTTCGGCAATTTTCTGACTGAATCGCTGAAATCGCTTCTGGCTGAGGATTTCCGGTGGAACCGCATCCGAGTAGGCGCTGCGATAAAGCTCATAGTTTTTTGCTTTGGCAGCTTGAAACACCACCTGCAATGGGCCTTCGGGCGTAGACAGGTCTGCGGTCACTGATGCTGCCGGTGTCGGCGTTGTGGGTGATGTTGGCGAGGGTGACGGCGTCTGACTCGGCGCCGATGACTGTGGCTGGCCACCGCAGGCAAGGCCGCCGCTGATCAGAGCCGTCATCAGCACTGTGCTCGTCCACAAGCGTTGCATCTCTGTCACGGAATGTTACCTCCTTTACATGTATCCCAAATCTTTCAATCGCGCTTCAAGGCTCATCTGCTCCTGGTCTGAGTACTCAAAGGTAGCCTGAGCGACGCTTTCCAACGGGGTCGTTTCATAAGCGATTGGAGCTTGCTCAATGTACTGTTGGGTCAGCGCCGATGTCAACACCTTGCCGTCCATGTACTCTTGGACGGGCAATCCCATCAGATGCAGAATGGTGGGAGCAATATCAATGATCTCCGCTCCTTGGATTTCTATGCCTGGCTGCACGTGTTGGCCATAAAGCATGAGGATGCCATCTAGGTGATGATTGCCTGAACGTTCGATGTTGCCTTTGGCGGCGTAGGTGACGATCTCTTCGCCCAGTCCTTCATTGATGAAGTAGCCTGGCCTGGGCAGCATGACGATGTCCGGGGCGTCATCCAGGTATGGTCCGGCGTAGACCTCTTCTCGCTTGTACACGGCCTGGATGACCGGCTGGCCGGTCTCGCTATCGGTCAATTGACGCAGTCCGTCAATCAGCTCATCGCGCAACGCCTCGTACTCCGCGCCGGGCCGGACAATGCCTAATGGTTCGCGACCTTTGACGTTCAGATACAAAGCCAATCCGCCAGCCGAAGGAAAATAGGCGCGCGTCCGACTCCAATCCACGTTATCTTCGATATTTTTGTAGGACGGCCGACTGCGCGGCACCTGGTTTTTCCAGGCTTCGGGAAAGAGTTTCGGCAACCAGGACAGGCGCAGAGACTCCAGGCGCTTGACCAATCGCTCGCGTTGAAATCCGATTTTAAACAGCGCGCGCTTGATGGCTAGGTTTTTGCGTCGGTACAACACCAGGTAGCCGTGTCGAATGAGCCAGTTGGTGATGAAGACGTTCTTCTCGGTCATCATGAAGCCGTGATCAGAAAGGATCACGAGATGGGTTGCTTGGTCTAATCGTTGCAGAATCTGCCCAAGCAGCGCGTCCAGTTCGCGGTAGCAGTCGAGGATGCAGTGTTCAAACCGGTTGGGGCCAGGATAGTAGCGATGCCTCGGATCCATGAATTTCCAGAACATGTGCTTGATGAGATCAGGGGTGTGAAACATGACAAAGAACAAGTCCCACGGTTTATGATCCATCAAGTAAAGCGTCTCTTGTCCGTGAATCCGCGTCACCTGCATAGACTCTTCAAACGCTTCGGCCAGGTGACCTGAACGGTTGTAGTAGGTGTCGGCGTTAACACGGTAATTTTCGATCACGCTGTGAAGCTCATCGCGCAGGTCTGGCGGGTGCGTGTAGTCGGTTGCTTCTGCCGGCGTCATCATGCCGGCGACCATCAGGCCATTGAACCGGTCCACGGGATAAGTGAGCGGCAGGTGCAGGATGATGGATCGCCGCCCGTAGGCCTGGAGGATTTCCCAAAGCTTTGGTGCTTTGATGTCTCGGCTGCTGTAGACGAGTCGCCGGTAATTCTTTCGCATGGGCTTAAAGAAGCCGTAGATATTATGCTTGCCGGGGTTGACGCCGGTGATGGACGAAGTCCAGCCGGGCGGCGTCAGCGGCGGCAACGTGCTTTTGAGAATGCCATGCGCGCCGGCATTGAGGACTCGTTTGAAGTTGGGCAGCTTGCCTTCTGCCGCCCACGGCTTGAGCAGTGTGAAGGTGGAACCATCCAGTCCAAGAACGAACACGCGCTGGCGATCTGATTTGATGGTCATTGCTTCGTTCGATGGTGTAGATGGCGTTTAGTGGAGATTGGGATTGTCGGCCTGTAAGCCTTCGCTTCGGGCCGCTGGAACGAGCCGGTCGTCGGCAGAAAGAAAAAGAACGGCCTGGCCTGAGGATCGTAGCGCGGCCTGCCGCGACAGAGCCGTAGCCCGTTCGAGAGCAGCATACGCGCGCGACGGGCGGCGCTGGGTCAAATCAACAGCCGACTGAACACTCGAATCGCTGATTTGTTCTAACCACTCGGCGCGAAGCACCGCTTCGCGGAAACTCCTGAGCATATTTTTCAGCTTGGGCTGGGCGATCTTGCCTTCTCTCCACTTTCTGTAGAAGGCCGATGTGACTTCGACCATGACAAGTTGAGAGAGTGGGCGCAACTCAGTTTGCGGATCACTGAAAAGCGACTCCATCCAGAATGATTCTATCTCTCGTCGAGCATGTTGCTTCGTAATGGAGCTTCTGTCAAACGAATCGCTCATGAGCTTACGCTCGCCACCAAGAATGAAGATGGAGCACAGTAGGGACGACCGTGCCACATTCTCGAGTGGGAATACAGCCGGTGGCTCAATGACGCCGTTTCGATAGCGGGCTTCAACTGTTTGTCTCATGTTGATCGCTCCAAAGAAGCAGGGATTCTATCACGCTCATGACAAATATCCCAAATCCCGTAGCCGTTCGCGTAGGGCTTCTTCCTCCGTTTCATCATACTGCCATTCGGGCACACTCGATTCCGTCTTTCCGCTTGAAAACGTTGGTGGCGTGCGGCTGAGGAAATCAGCCGTGAAGATGTCCGTCAACGGCTTGCCGTCCATCTCGGTTGGAATTGGCAGACCCAAGCCATAGAGCACCGTGGGAGCAATGTCCACGATCTGGGCGCCGTCGAGCACAAAGCCTCGCTTCAGATGGCGGCCAATGCCGAGCAGAATGCCATCGGGCGCATGTTCGCCTGATGGTCCGTCGCTCACGAACAATTGGCCTCGTTCCTGCACTCTCATGCGCCGACCGAGCGAGAAATTTCGCCGGGCATCAAGGTGGCTCAGAGATGGAACCAGGATAATATCAGGCGCCAGGTCCGAGTGCGGGCCGGCGTAGACTTCTTCCTTTCGCCAGATGGTGTCGAACACCGGCGCGCTGCGTTCATTCCGAACTGCCTTCAATTGCTCGATGAGAGCTTCCCGCAATGATTCGAACTGCGCCGGCTCCACCACGCCGAACGGTTCGCGGCCCTTGAGATTGATTCGGATGCCGGGTGGAAAGTAGTAGGCTTTCGTCGCCGACCAATCAATCTTGTCGCTGAGCGACCGGCTGATGACGCGCTCGCGCACGGCCAGATGTTTAAGACCTGGCCAGGCGCTCTTGACCTTCCTGGCCAGCTCGTACAGTCGTGGGCTTCGCTTCACCGCGCGCAGCACGCGCGACCAAGAGGACATGCGCGGGCGTTGCACGGGGCGAAGCCAGCCTTTTTGCCAGAGCCACTGATTGACCAGAAACCGCTCGACCGACCCACAGAAGCCGTGATCGGAAAGCACCAACAGCGTCGTTTCCTCGTCCATGCGCTCCAGGATGAGCGCCAACGCCCGATCAATCTGCTCATACATGTCGGCCATGATGGTTTCTTCTTCCGCTGGATGATGTTTGGGGTGGGTGGCATCCATGCAGTGCCAGAAATGGTGCTGAATGCGATCGGTGCAGGTGAAGACGCCGACAAACAGTTGGGGATCGGTCTTCTCCAGCAGATAGAGCATCGCGTCTTTCCGCGCGTCAATCAATTCGGACAACTGTTGCCGGAGTTTTGCCTGAAAGGTCTTGTGCTGAACGAACGGGAAGTCAATCTGATAGTTTGGAAAGCGTTCGAGCAGCTCATCTCCGAACTCAGCCGGATAGGTGAAATTCTTCAGAAACGAAGCGTCCATGCCGCTGACCAGGATGCCATTGACCGGACGCGGGGGATAGGTCATCGGCACATTGAGGACGGCTACGCGGCGCTGGGCGGCGCTGGCGAGTTCCCAGAGCGTCTTGGCCTTGACATGCGCGCCGTTCGTGAGAACGACTCGGTCTCGTTCAGGCGCGAGCGCCAAGAATCCAAACACGCCGTGCTTACCAGGATTCAATCCGGTCATGAACGAAGACCAAGCGACGGCGCTGTTGGGTGGCAGCGTCGAGCGCAGCACGCCGCGCACGCCATTCTCGATGATGTATTTGAACGTCGGCAGTTTCCCTTGAACGATGAGCGGATCAATGAGGCGAAACGTCGCGCCGTCAATCCCGATGATGTGAACTTTCTGTCTCGCCATGAAGTTTCATCAAGCCACTGAATTCTTCACACTGCCGCCCGACGTGGTGCGTTCGCCGGAGCAGTGGTGCGCTGCACATGCGTCACAGCAGAGAGCGATGGTGATGAATCGCGCTCGTTCGCCAGTCCTTCTGAGTCTTTCTGCCCCGCCTTTCACAAGCCGAGAGAGACTTTCCCGGAGCAGGAGATTCATCTCTTCGTTGAGTGAGCGGTGATGCGCCTTTGCCGACTCCGCTAACCTCTATGACGTCCCGGATCCAGATGCGGCAGGAGGCGCCCACAGTATCGTTTGTGGACTTCAATCTGCTGGAACGCAGCCAGAGCCAACACCCCCTCGGCGCAATGGTCGCACACCTCCACGTCCAGGGTTGGAATGACGAGCCGCTTGCCCTGTTTACTGACCGGTTCATAGGCGACGTGTTCCATCCTCGTGTCGCCCGACACCGCAGGACGGGCATTTGTAGGTTTTCCGTTTTGTTTGGTTCATAAGCCTGATCTCTCAATCAGCCCTGTGAAAGGTGATGATAAAATACCCCTTGTTCTTCACGGACTCTCACCTTGCCGAATAAATCCGTTGGCCACTGATCGCTGGCCAATGACCGTGTATTTAAAGTTGGCCACGCCTCTTTCGTCGCGCTCTTTCCTGATGACTTCACCAACGAGTATAGGGTGAGCGAGGTCTTGAAACTCGAATGGTCGCCAGAAGAGCTGGTAAATGGCTTTAGCGGAGAAACTGATTCGACCTGCCACGACCAACCGCTTAACCTTTTCTGGAACCGGTTTCGGCATTAGTAACCTTGTGATGCTAGCGGTTCTGTACGATGATCGCAAGTGATCCCTATGCTCTAACACCAATAGCTCCGAGGAAGACCCTGCTTTATGAAGCGAAAGGGGGTGAAGGATGCGAGCGACCAAGCAGTAAGCCGCGATCTTCAATCCACATTGAGTATCAGTAAAGCCGCGCGGGTGGCGTCTGAATTGGGCTTGATCTTTCAAGGCTAGGAACTGATGTCTTCCACATTGGCTACCTCGCGTGAGCGACGAGTGAACTCATCCTGCATGTGGGTTGCGGATTGACAAAACGCAGAATGAGGCACAGTCACTGGCAACTGCTCATCGCGTGTTCAGAGGCAAGCGGTATTAGGCTTCAGACATCGAACCACAGACCGATTAGGGTCCGACGCCTGAGACGTTGATCGAAGAATCCATCAGCCCGGAAGGACTAGCCTCACCAGACTGTTTGAATGGAGCCGCTATTAACCAGTTCAGGGTCACATGTCAGACAGGGGAGGCCGAGTCGCTGCGCGACGCCGGCAATTATCCGATCGTGCATTTCCGAGATTGTTGTGAGTGTGTCAAATCCCAAGACATCTTCCGCGCGAAAGTCAACAAATCGAATATGTGCCGCTGCCGCGAGCTGTTGGTAAACGGGCGCAAACAGATGCGCTCGCCCTTGTTTGGCCATCAGATAGTAAATCTCCGCCACCGCGATACTGGGAATATAAATTGTGCCCCTGCCCTGCTCGGCCTCTCGAAAGGCATAAAGGGCATTGGCTCACAGCTTCACATCGGCTGTCAGATACCAGTACAGCCCGTGCGTATCAGCGACGTAATCGCTCACAGGTCCATCTCCTGGAGATCTTGTAGCCACTGGCTACGGATTTCTTTTAAGGCTGTCTCCGCATCGAAATCTTCGGCGAGCTGTCCCTTTAAAATTCCGTAGAGCGATTGTGGTTGGCGCATTTCAGCTTGGCGCATCCGGCGCGCCAGTTCTTCAATCACCCGCAACTGCTCCTCGCGGGTGAGTTGGCCAAGCAATGACTCAACTTGGTGGAAAACCGTCGTGCTCATTTACACACCTCTTTAACTCTCATGACGGCCTAATCATAACTGGCAACATCTGCTGCAGCAAGCGCCTGCCCAGTGCTCATGTTCAACAGCGTGATGCCGGATGGGAAGCTGCTTTGGAGTTTGGCGTTTTTTCGGAGGTTGGCGGTTGTCATCGTTGGTGTGGTCACTCATTGGAAAGAATTGAGTAGCTGTGCGCCAAGCCCATCAGCCGCGAATAGAATGTTGCACCACGTTGTCCTGACGTCCTCTGGCAAAGCGACACAAATTAGCCGGCATCGTCACGATGGTAGGTCACGCTCCAGAGGCCACGCATGCAGCTCGCGCAAAGGTAACCGGACGTGCAACGTCCGCAGCAGCCGAGCCAGTAGTGTGGCGCGTTCATGAAGCGCCCGCGCGGCGCATTCGCAGTGAAGGATTGAACAGCATCAACGAGCCGATGGGAGAACGGGTGGCGCGGCTGAAGACGCGAGGGATTGGGGATGATGCCCATCCAGACGTTGCACGTCTGGCTACCCTCTGCTGCGCGGCTGCCGCCGCCCAAGTAAATGCTGACCGAGGATCGCAGATTCCCGCTCAGTCAGCTTAGAGTGGTTTGCACATGGATTGGGACTGCCCAAATAGTCGGCATCGAAATTGGCAGTAGAAAAAACGGCTTCACATCAATGTCCATTGCTCTGTTTAGTCAATGTAACTGCAAGTCGCTATGGAGCAATTTTCAATTGCCTTTGGCCTGGGAGCCCCGCATCCTGTCGGTTCATGCACGTTACGGGCGCCCCCATGATAAGCTCACTCGCAAACCGCTCTAAGTAACGTGACAAAAGTTCGGGGTGTTTTTGGAGTGTTGCGACGTGTCGCAGCTTTGGTCAGAAAGTGGTGACACGTCACCGCACTCCAAAACGTCCCGTCCCTCCGAAATGTCCCAGAACTTTTGTCCACCTCCGTAGTGGCGGCAGCCGCGTTGCGGACTGCTCGCCCTATGACGAGTAGAATGAGACTCGTCTACTCAATGTAGCCTAGTGCCCGCAGCCGCTCCATGATTTGATCGTCCATCGGCGATTCAATCGGTGTACTATCAGCCTGCACGTTGATGTCATAGGTCGTGATGTAGCGAATCGGGTGCTCGGCGAGAAACTCCTTGCGCAACGCCCGCCGAATCACGCGACCATCCATGTCTGCGCCCACCGGCAATCCCATTAGCGCCAGCAGCGTCGGCGTCACATCTAACACCGACGGAGCACCCAGAGGGTTTCCCGGTTCAATGTGCTTGCCGGTCATGATGATGATGCCGTCTTCGTCCGTGTGCGCGGCGGAGCCAGCGCCGCCGGACAAATCGAATGCCCGTTGGCTGGCCGACATCCCATGATCCGAAACCACCACCACGCAGGTCTCTTCATCCAGCCCGCTCAGGTATTGGCCGATCATCTCATCAACGAAAACGTAGTAATGGCGCAGCACATCTTTGTATTGCTTGATCTGGCGCGGCTCGACGACGGCGTTGAATTTCTCCGGCTCCATATAGAGCCAGAACCGATGCCCGACCACATCAATGCCGGCAAAATAAACGGCCAGAAAATCAGGCCGCAGCCTGCTCCACAAATATCGTCCAATCGCCCCGTATGTGCGATCATCGTTATGAATCTGCACCAGCAGCGAAAGCGACACTCTTTCCGCTTCCGTCAGCGGTTCGGTTGCGGCCCGGACATGGCGAATGAATTCCGGCGCATCATCAATCTGGTTGTGCGGTCGGATGAGTGGCCGAATCTCATTGAACAGTTCTTCTGGATAAGTCTGCCGATTCGCGGCCTCTGATAGCAGGGCGGACTTGCGCGGATACTCCAGCAATCTTGCCGACGGTTCATCTGAAGCCTGTTCTTCAGCCAGCTCGCCGAGCGGGGCAAAATCTTTCAACTTGTATCGCGTCACGCCTGACACCATCGCGCCGTTAACTGGTGTGGCCGGCCATGTGTTCCACCAACCAACGACGCCGACGCGCTTGCCATAGTCCGAGAGAATGTCCCACACCGTTTTGCACCGGCGCATATTGGACGTGTAGGGCATGCGCTTGCCGGTCTGTGGATGACGAACGACGAAACCGAGAATGCCGTGCTTTTTCGGGCGCTTGCCAGTGGCGATGCTGTTCCAGATGCGCGGCGACTGAGCCGGAATCAGCGTTTTCAATCGGCCGTGGCTGCCCGATTCAATCAAAGCTTGCAGGTGCGGCAGCTTCTTTTCTTTGAGCAGTGGCGTGATGATCCGCCAATCCGCTGCGTCAAGACCAATCAGAAGAATCTTTGTGTCTGTCAGCCACTGTGAATCTATGGCCGTTACTTTCTGTCCCGGCCACAGTGGCCATCGCCGTATTTGCCGTTGGTTGTGAAGCAGCCGCTTGAGGCGCCAGCGGAGTTTCTTCTTTTTCATATCGTCTCTGCTGCTCGCCGCGCGATGCGTCGGGCGCTGTACCATTGCGTGGGGTCTTGCTGGACGCGCTCGATGAGCGGGGCTAGCAACGCTTCCATTTGCTCATTCAGCGGCAAGTGCTCAGGCACGTCAACCTGCATGAAGCGGAGACCAATCCGCGCCCGCGAGATGGAATATGTGATCCATCCGATCAGCGGCGCGCGCATCTGACGGGCAAACACGATGAAGGATGGAGAAAACTGCGCCGCCTGTCCAAGAAAGTTCACTGTCACCGGCTTGCGTCCGGCATTACCATCGGCCATCGTCATCAGCAGCTCGTTGCGCTGTAGGACCTCATAGACTTCCTGCTTGTTGAAATCGTCAACGTTAATCATCCGGCCAGTGATGGCGCGGTTAGTATGGTGCGCGGCCGCCAAGCCGCGCGTCCGGGCGATGTAGCTGAGCGTGTACCCTTTTTTGCACGGATAAATCGGCCCGCCCCAAAACCGTCCATAGTGAATCCCGTAGAGCATCACGCCTCGCCCCTGCTCTAGCGCGCGATCAACCAACTCCAGTCCTTCCACCTCGAACACCGCATCAATGTCCGCTTCCGACAGGACCGGCAACACAAGCGAGTCAATGTAGGCCCAATTGTAGTGCATGATGATTTGGCACAGCGTCTGGTCAATCCACGCCTCGTCCTTGTCGGCAAAGATCAGGCGCAGGCTCTCCCGCATCTTCTGGCGATCTGCGCGCGCGTCATCAGCCGAGATAAGCGCGTCCATGATCCGAAACGCCGTCGAAAGATTGCTCACTTTCGGAAGGTAACCAAGCGGTCGGTGCAGGTGCCGTTTGAGGTCAGCCAACCACATCACTCATCAAGGTCCATCATCTTCCATTGGTCTATTGTTGTGATCGGTATCGGCTTGCCGCACGTTAGCCTATTTCTCAAGCCATCCAGGCCGGTTCCGAGATTCAGGATTGTCATCGCTTGTTGGTTAACGTCTCCCGCACAACGCTGGGGAGAAGGTACTTCCGCGTCACCTGAATACGACCAAATCCGCGCTCTCCCAGTCTTAGTGGGATGATCTTTACTTGCTCGATCGTGTCCCGTTCTTCGTTGAAAATGCGGATGAACTCTTCTGTGCTCACTACCTCTGAGTACAGATCCTTGATATCAATGATCCCTGGTGTGTTCATGTGATCAATATCTCAAATCAGGCGCGTTAAGAGTCAATGGAGGTCTCACACACCCGCCTGCTCCGTCTGCGCCTGCAAGATTCGCTCATCGGCAGTGTATGTATCAATCCGCAGGTTCTCGCTGGCCGGGCCTGTGCCGCCGGCTTTGCGGCTCTTTTGTTGTTGCCGCACGACTCGCCGGAACTTCATCAGGCCGTATTGCCGCAGCGCCCACAGCTCGATCGGCGCGCGGAAGAAGTAATACTTCCAGCGCAAGTCGGTCATCAGCGCGATGAGCTTGTAGAGTAACAGCAGGAGCGGGTTCTTTGTTTTGGACAATTTGCGATGCTCTAGCAGTTCCAACAATTGGACGAAGTAAGTGACGAAGTTCTTTTGATTCTGCGTTACCCATGGCGGGGACACTTCGCTCCGATGGTGGAACGTTGCCCATTCTTCCAGGCTCTTGGGTTCGTTCAGACCGAGTTTGAGGCTGTGTTGATAGAGCAGCGTGCCGGGATATGGTGAATAGATGTAGAAGTTGAAACTGTGAAATCCGTTCGATTGCAATGCCACGCGGCGCACTTGGTCTACGCTTTCGCGGAATTCCGCTTCGTAAGTCAAACGCCCCTTGTAATCAGGTGGCAGCGGCATGCCGGTGATGAACGAGCAGGCCAGCCGGATGCCATGCTTTTGTGCTCGCTCTTGCACGGTCAGATACTGCTCGACGGTCGTATCTTTGTAGATCAAATCCAGCATCTCCTGATCGCCCGATTCGACGCCGACCAGGATTTGATAGCATCCACTCTCCCTGAGTAACTGCCAGAAATCGTCGTCCAGATGAATCAACCGATCCACTCGTCCGGGCACGCGCCCCCATTTGACGTTGAGCTTCCGCTCCAAAAATCCTTCGCAAATCTTCTTCACCCGTCGCAGATCGGTGAAAAAATTGTTGTCCTCAATCAGAATGACGTTGGCTCCGTACTGGCGCACGAGCACTTCGATTTCATCCAGCGTGCGCTCTGGGCTTTTGGCCTTCCATAGCCGTTGCGACGTGAGCGGCTCGGAACAGAAGCCGCAGCGCGAAGGGCACCCAATGCTGGAGATGTAGTTGACGACTCGATTGCCTTTCTTGGTAATTTCCAGATGCTTTCTCACGTCCACCAGATGAAACGGCCACGGGGGCAGCTCGTTCAACCCGACAAACCGTCGCTCTGGGTTGTCAATGACCTGACCATCCTGCTTGAATGTCACCCCTGCCAGCCCATCCAGCGGCTGAGCTGATTGCAGCCGATGCACCAACTCAGCAAAGGTCACCTCGCCTTGTCCGCCTTTGACGACAATATCCACGGTCGGATGTTCGCAGGTCTGTCGTGGCAAGATGCTTGGATGCACGCCGCCCCAGACAATCGGAATCTGCGGGTATCGTTCCTTCACCAATCGAGCCATGGCAATCCCCATCTCGATCTGTGTACCCGTCAGCGAGCTAATGCCGAGGCAGATGGCGTCCTTGACCTCTTCCAGGACGTGTTGACGAAAGTCAGGGTCTACGTCTTGGCTGATGATCTTGATCTGGTAGCCTTCCTGCGCCAGCACCGATGAAGTGGCGATCAGCCCCAAGGGTAACCGGTAGTAGGGCACGTTCCGACGCGCCGCCGGGTTGAACAGAACGATTTTCCCTTCCATGTGCGTTTCTCCTTAGCTCACACGTTTTGTAGTTCCGGCACAGTCGTTCGGTGAGGTCTGGACTTAAGCACCGGCGGTTTCTTCTTGAGCTTGCCCGCCGCGCGCAGCAGCATGTACTCGACAGGAAATCGGAAAAAGCGATGCTTCCAGCGCCAGACCGTAGACCAATAAATCAACCGATAGACGGCGGCTTTCAGTGGATTCTTGTGGTTCAGCTTTTGTCCGCTGTAAATATCGCGGAGCAACACAAAATACTTGTCAAAATTCTTTTGGTTCTTGGTCAGCCAGGGTACCAGCGTCTTGCGATGATAGAATTCAATCCAGCCTTCCAGCCGGTCCGGCACTGTCAATCCCCATTCGAGGCTCTCCTTGAACTTCTCACTGCCCGGATAGGGCGTGTAGGTGTAAAGGTGAATCGGGAACTTTCGGTAACGATCCAGGCAGGCGCGAATCATGTCCACCGTCTGGACGAACTCGTCCTCGTAGGTGACGCCGTCCTTTTCTTGCGTGAACGGCATGCCGGTGATCACACTGGCGCTCAAGCGGACGCCGTGCTCTTTGCAGCGATCAATCAGTTTGAAGGCGTCTTCATTCGTTTGACGCCCTTTCATTTTGCGCAGCGCCACGTCCGAGCCAGAGTCCAGGCCGAAATAGACGTGATAGAATCCGCTCCGTCGCATCAGTTGCCATAGCTCATCCGGGTAGCGGCCGAGCGTGTCGCACCGTCCGGGCACGCGCCCCCATTTGATCTGGATTTTCCGGTCAATGAGTTCCTGGCAGATTGCCGCCACGCGCCGCTTATCAACGAAGAAGTTATCGTCGCAGATTTTCAGACAATCAATTTTGTATTCACGCCAGAGCCGCTCCACTTCATCCACCACGCGCTGCGGACTTTTGCCTTTCCACCGCCGCTGCGACGTCAGCGGCTCAGAGCAGAACGTGCAATCCAACGGGCAGCCGTAGCTGGTGATGTAGTTGATCATCCGCTCGCCGCTCTTGGTCTGCTCGATGTACTCTTCCATATCCACCAAGTGAAACGGGATGGGAGGAATCTTATCGAAGTCGAACATCGGCCGGTCCGGCGTCTCGATGATCTGGCCGTCTTGTTTGAAGCAGATGCCCAAACATTGCTCCAGCGGCTCGTCAGCTTCCAATCGGTGCACCAATTCCCACAGCGTCATTTCGCCGTAGCCTTTGACGACAATATCAACGTAAGGATTTTGGCAAGTTTCTTTCGGCAAGATTGATGGATGCACGCCGCCCCACACGGTGCGAATCTGCGGATAGGCTTCTTTCACTGCCTTGGAAGCTTCCAACCCACCGCGAATTTGCGGCCCGGTCATCGAGCTGACACCTAAGAGAACGGCGTCCTTGGCATAGTAGAGGATTTCATCCAGGTAATTAGGATTGCCATCCTCCGAGATGATGTGAACACGATAGCCTTCGGCATCCAGCAAGGCAGAGGCGCACAGCAGTCCCAGCGGCAGATTCGAGAACATGCGCACGCGCCCGGTTTTCGGGTAAGGTGAGGGATTGAACAGAACGATGTTTTTCTTCTGCTCGCGCCTTCGGTTCCTGATGCTGATACCCACTTGCGCTTGAACGTGCATTCACACCTCCTATTGAGAAACGCCTCGACAGAAACCTACTTCGTATTTCTTTTCAACGCCAGGCGGCGGCAATTATACCGAAGGGTTTCCTCTCTGTCCACAAACCAAATCATGCATTGATTGTGGCGCACTTCCCCAATTGCCGGCATCCGAGGAATCAGGCGGTAGGTATTTGCTTGAGGAAGCTTGGCATTCTCAGGTGAGTTTTTCATTGCCGACATCCGAGAAATTGTGATAAGCCGGAGCAGGCGGCCCCTGCAAGCCGTCTACACGTGCCCAAGCCGCGCACAGATGCTATGATCGCGGTTCCGTAATGACCAGCTTCTGATTGGCCTGCACGTTGGTCAATCGCTGTACGGCGCCGCGCGGCCAGCGCACTTCAACGTCGGCCTGCGTGTGGTTCCCCAGTCCGAAGACCTGTTCCAGGCTATTCAGTGAAAGTTGCATATCAGCACCGGGCACTTCGCGCATTTGTCGACCTGAGCCGGTGGTCACAAAAATCTTGGCCCCGAAGGCATCCCGATTGCTGAGTGTGCCGACGAGCCGAATACTCAGCCAGTTATGGCCTGTGGATAGGTCATTGCGAAGCAAGACACCTTCCTCGCCTATATTCGCCAGGTAGATGTCCAAATCACCGTCATTATCAATATCTCCGAAGGTAGCGCCTCGTGTGTACCCTGGGTAATCCACGCCGTACAGGTGACCAACTACGGTGAAGGTTCCGTCTTGACGGTTGTGAAAAAGCAGATTGTGTTGAGTGAGCGCAATCTTGAAATTGCCCGAATCGCCCACTACACCCGCGGTGACGTAATAATCCACCCACCCATCCAGATCAAAATCCCAGGCGTTAATTCCCCAGGTGCAGATCAACCAATCCGTTCCGGCAAATGGGCCTATCGGCGGCACCGCCGTGTCCAACCCAGCTTCGTATGTGGCTTCCGTAAACGTTCCATCGCCATTGTTCTTGTGAAAGGCGCCAGTACCACAATTGGAGATGAAATAATCCAGGTCGCCATCATTGTCCACGTCCCCGGCACCGACCCCCATGCCGTAGAGTCGGGAATTGAATCCCACAGTTGGTCCCACTTCTGTGAATTTCCATCCGCCGCGGCCATCCGGGCCATCATTGCGGTAAAGTGTGTTAGGAAAGTCGTTGAACTGGCCAAAATCATTAATGACGGCTAAATCTACATCGCCATCGTTATCATAGTCAGTCCAAAGCGCCGCAAACGTCCGCCCCCAGTTATTGACACCATAGGCTCGGCCCACCTCGGTGAAGGTCCCGTTGCCGTTGTTCCGATAGAGATAGTTGGGCTGTCCGGGCGCGCCAACAAATCCGGGCGCGGCTGGACCGCCTGCATCGTTTCCGACATACAGATCAATAAATCCGTCATTGTTGTAATCGCCCCACGCAGCGCAGCTACTATCATCACCGACAGACCCGCCAACGCCTGCCAGCGTGGTTACATTGGTGAACGTGCCATCACCGTTATTGCGATAGAGAATATCAGGGCCAGGTTTGGTGGTGACGAACAGGTCCCTGAAGCCATCATTGTCATAGTCACCCCACGCAGCGGCGCGATACAGCACATCTTGTCGGCCAACCACGCCCGCGCTCCGCGCCACATCCGTAAACGTGCCATTGCCATTGTTCCGGTAAAGGAAGTTGCGCCCTCGGTCGGTAACAAAGAGATCGAGCCAGCCATCGTTGTTATAATCAGCGAAGGCTGCGCCCGCTGCAAGGCCGCCCCGGGCCACCAGTTGGTGAGTGATGCCAGCCGCCTTGGAGATATCAATGAATGGAAAATCATCCGGACGGTAGGTTTCAACATAAAACTCATCCTGACTGAGCACATCTCCGTTGCTGTTTTTGACCACGCCAAGAATGCGGCAGTACCCTGGCTCGGCGGTGTACTCGCTCAGCCTGATCACCTCCAATCGGGTCTCCTGTCGGCCAGCAGGCAGGTTGAAAGGCGCTCCCAGGATCGGCATGACCATGTCCCCGGTGGGTAATTGCATCGAGAGGTCATAGGTGCCCTGTATGGGATTGAAACTGTTGTTTCTCAATAGGCAGCGGACCTGCACCGTTTCTCCAATGGGTTGACGTCTCTTGTTCGGGATCAATTCAATCTCAACCTCCGGCGGGCGATCCAGCGCCTGGTAAAGTTCGGCCTCCACCTCAGTGACGTGCTGTCTTCCGTTGCCATCAATGCCGGTCACACGAATCGTATTCACGCCTTCGGCTAGGAAGCTCACACTTGCGGTGAACCGCCCGTTGATGACCGGAAAGGGCACCCCAGGCAGCTCATCACGTCTTCGTCCCAGAATGACCACCGGCGCTCCAACGCGAATGACATACACCACGCTTATAGATGGGTCCGTCACGACCCCTTCAATCGTGAGCGGGTTGCGTCCAATGATCAATTCTTCGGGAGGTGTCACAATCGTGATCACATTCTGAAGAGGCGACCTCAGCGCGACAGCTCCACTCATCGAGCTGGTGGTTGGTAGATTGCCGCTGAGCATCAGGAAGGTGCTCAGCGCTACGATCAAGCTGATGAAAAAGCTGCGACACTTCAACATACCGTAACCTCCTCAGCTCTTTTTCGTCCCGAGCTAGACAGGACTTCCAAAAGATGTCACCAGTTAACAACTCAAGGGCGGATGGAGTGTATCAACCCAGGATGGGGAAGTCAACGAGCGGGAGCGCCGGCTCTAACCGAGAGCGTTCATCAAATTCATTCCGAGGTTTTCGCCGGTCATGAAGACAATCCAGCCGGCGGCGTTGTTGGGCGGTGGCGTCGAGCGCGGCACATGACGACTGCCTCGCGCCAGGATTGGAGACAACATCGGTCATCACCCTGCTGCCACCAGCGTGCCAAACAGGTGGAACATGGCCTCATCCATGGCGATGACGACCACCATCACAGTAACAATTCGATATGGATGCGCGTTGCTTGCGTCACAATGTCGAAAGACTCGATCACGTCTCCGGTGGAGTCGAGAATCTCCAATTTCCCCACGCCTCGGTAGTCATCCAATGACAAACTCGGCTCCAGTGACTCGCTCACTCTTATGAGCCCGGTGAAATTGCCTCGCTCGTCGGACAAAAGTTTCACATAGGTTAATGCAAAACTGCGCATTCCCGTTTTAGTCCACTCTCCATGTCCAGCCGTTGAAGCCCGTGCCCGCGAGGGCGGCAGAAGCGATGTCTCCACGACATTGCCATCTTGAGTAAACGTGATCAAAGCATTATAAGATTGAAATGACGAGCCTGAGGGAGTTTGCACGGGAGTTACGGTCACGACCCATGAGCCTTGGAGATTACTTCCATGCAGGGTTGCGCGTGACTCATTCCCTAGTCCCCAAAGAGCAACCGAACCCAAGATCACCCCAACGGCAAGCAAATTCGTTGTCAATCTTTTCGTCATCATACTCGATCTCCTCGGGCTTCGCGGTTAGTTCTTCCTCATCCACCTCATTGTTGCCCGCACACGAGCATACCCGATTTACCATCTCTGTCAAGCAAGCGCCAGAATGCCGGCTCTGATTTCAGCTTGACTTAGAACCCGGGCTCGTTTTATGCTGCCGGCTCCTGGCCATAAAGATTCATTTGGGGAGGGCTACATGAAGACGCCTGAGATTCGGCATCTCGTCAAATTCGTTTTCGCGGCGGCTATTGTCATTTTGGTTTTAATACCAAGCCCTACTGGTCCTACTAGTGGGACAAGCGCAGCCCAGAATACGGTGACGCTGGATCAGCTTCGCCAGAACATCTTCATTCCCACCTGTTCAACCACCTCATGTCATAGTTCATTGCGGGCGGCCGGCGGGCTTGTGCTTGACGAGTTCAATGCCTACGCCAATCTCGTTGACGTGCTCGCGGAGAATCCGGCGGCCCGCGCTGCCGGCAAACGCCGCGTCGTCCCGGGAAAACCGCAAGAGAGCTTCCTCTATCAGAAGATCACCGGCCAGCTTGGCCCAGGTGAAGGCGAGCGGATGCCTCAAGCAGGCACAATCCTACCGCCAGCGCAGGTTGAGATGATCCGTCAATGGATCCTCAACGGGGCGCTGCCCAGCAGCACGAGAGACATCCAACTGCCGGTGCCTGAGCCAGGCGCTCAAGTCGTGGTGCCACCGTTCCATGTGGAAAGAGAGGTTCAGAGGAACTATTACTTCACGCTCCCGAACACCGAAGAGATGCGGGTCACGCGCTTCGAAATGCTCTATCCGCCCGGCAGCCACCATTTGAACTTCTTTGCCTATCAAGGCGGTCTGCCTAATGGACCTCCACCGGATGGCACGTTCGAGGAAGGGTTCAACCCTGTTCCTTTTGCCAACTGGGCGCTGCGCGCCGGCAACCAACGTATCCACATGATCTGGGACCTCCCGCCGGGTGTGGCTTTCAAGTTTGATCCGCTGCAAAAGGTGCTGGCGCAGATTCATTTCGTGAACACCGGACCGCAAACGGCGCCTATCGGCGGCATGGCTGTGATCAATCTTCACGCCGCCTACGATCCTTCCACTGCTCCCATTACGATGGGCACGATGTTCGGCCAGAATAATCGTCTGGTTCTGCCGCCGCGTTCCACCACCATGTGGGACTTCGGCGTCACCTTCGACTTTTTCGGCATTGAAGAGCCGGTCAAAATCGCCGCTGCCACTGGTCACTTTCACTGGCGAGGCAAGACATTCGAAATCCGTTTGTGGGATGGTCGCAATAAAGATGCAGTCGGCGCTCCTGTTGGATGTAATGGGTGCGTCCAAGGACAAAACACCTCTTCGACTGAGTTTGACCGGATGGGTATCCAGAACCGCATCTACTACAGCGACAACTGGGACGATCCGCCGTTTGTGACCTATAACGACCGCGAAATTGTCGTTCCGCCTGGCTGGGGGATTGTCTACCGCGCGACCTATGTGAACAATACCAACCGAACGATCTTTTTCGGTCCGCAAGTAGAAACTCAGGAACACGGAAACGTCTTCATCTACTTTTATCCAGGGCCAGATGATGGGCGCACATTGTGGTTCCCTCTACCTTCCCAGAGCGGAAAACGGTAGCGATCTTTGAAACGAGGAATCTCTTAGAGCAGTTTGCGAATGAGACTCTGCTGGGCGTACGCCCCAGGATAAGCTCACTCGCAAACCGCTCTATTGGTATTATGCCGCTGGCTCCTGCCTCACATAGGGCCTTTCTTCGGACGATTAGTATTATGCCCCTGGCTTCTGGCTCCTGAATCCTGACTCCTGGCTCCTGCCTCACATAGGGCCTTTCTCCAGACCTCTTGGTATCACTCACACGTTTTCAACGGCTGGGCTATTGACGGCTCACGTCCATATCGGGCGTTGAAGTGACAGGCTGCCTGTGAGCGAGTGCTTTGAGCCGAAGCTGTGACTGGCGGGCCAGCTCTTTATCTTCCTCGTCCAGCCCTAGCAACCAGAGCATTCCGCCATACGCAACAAGGTAGCCCAACCCCAGCGCCAGCAGCGCGAGATATTTGTTCGCCGGCAAAAATGGATGCAGCGCCAGAGCCACACCGATAGCGAGCGCGCCGGCGGCCAGCACTTTCAAGTACCCTCGCTGCACCGGGTGCAGGTTCATGTCGAAATAGGCAATGGAGGCGGCCAGGATGTTCGACACAAAAACGGAACCGGTAAATCCCCATGCGGCGCCGATCAGACCAAACTGTGGCACAAGCCAGATGTTCAATCCCAGCGTGACCAACCCACCTATAATGCGAATGACCAAAGAAACCTTGGGGCGCCCGGCCATGATCAGCGCCGTTTCTGACGGCCCGACAGCATAACTGAAACAGACAGCCGCAGCCACCACACTCAACGCCGTAGCCGCCGGCATGAATTGTTCGCCTAACACAGGAATGACCACGCCGGGGAAGACAATCAACAGGGCGAAAATCGGAATGGAGAGCAGCATCGTCCATTTGGTGATCGTCTGAAATGCGTGTCGCAGTTCATCCAATCTGCCTTCGGCGTGAAGCCGAGGCACATGCGGCGAGTAGGCTTTCTCAAACGCATCGGCAATCAGCGTATTGAGCGTGGCCATGCGTAGCGTGAACATGTACAGCGTGATCTCCAGCGGATTGCGGAACATGCCGAGTAACAATACATCGGCGCGCCGAGTCGCCTTGCTGATGAAGTTGCGTAGCACCAGCGGCCAACAGTAGTTGATGAACTCGCGAAACTGGAATATGGGCTTGACACCTTTCAGTCGGCTGCGCAGCGTGGCTGTGTAGTAGTAGTAAGCAGCGACGGTTGCTGCAACCGTCGAGATGACATAGGCCAGGATCAAGCCTTCCAGTTTGAAGCCAGCCAGAAATAGCAGTAGCGCCATCCCGACTTTCGTTCCCGGCTCGATGACGCTGCGCACGTAGGTTTGTGCCTTGAAGTGTTTGAGTCCCACCAGTGTACGTACCCAGATGCCCGACAGGGCCGAGAGCGGCACGGTCAGCGCCAACCACTGAAGGACCACCACAAGGCGTGCCTTGTTAGCGAAGAAGCGCTCAACCAGCGGCTGGGCGGCCAGAAACAGACCGAGGCCCAACAGCACGCCGAGCGAGACACTCAACACGCCGGCCGTCCAGATGATGCCTTTCAATTTCGGCGTCTCTTTTTTGTAGAGCGCAACATAGCGAATCAGGCCGTTGCCGAATCCCAAATTGAATATCAAGGAACCAAGCTGGCAGATGGTCAGTCCCAGGAGAAACAGACCGAAGACGCGCAGACCATACAGTTTGGCAATCCCGACGGTGAAGGCGAAGCCAAACAGCTTATCGAGAATGTTACCAAGAAAAACAATGCCGCTATCTCGTCCGATTCGAGCGAGCCGGCTTCGATTGGTTTTTGCTTCAGCGTCTGTGACCACGGCCAGGGCAATGCTCACGCTTGAGGTTGGCGTTCGGCTGCCAGCGGGCGATTATAGTTGAGGCTGTTGCGTCCTGTACAGGCTCAGTGGTGTCATGCTCACTCGAAGTATCCGAGTTCCCGCAGTCGCTGCTCGATCAGCTCGTCGTCATGCTGAGCAAACGTGATGGCGTCGGCTTCGCCCGCCGGTTCTCCATACGTGATCGGATGCTGTGTGATGAATGCCGGCTCAAACATGTCGGTCAGCACTTGTCCATCCATATCTTGTGGGACCGGCAAGCCCATCGCATACAGGATGGTTGGCGCCATATCAATGAGTCGTGCGCCGCTGAGCCACGCGCCGCGTCGCACGCCTGGCCCAACGGCCAATAAGATGCCCTTGCTGTCGTGATCGCCGGGCAATCGTTTGACCGCATAAAGCTCGTTCAATCGGTGCGGATGTAGCGCGCTGCTAGTGGAAAAATTCAATCGCGGATCAGCATTCAATGTGGCTTCCTCCAGGATGATGTCTGCCGCCTGAGGCAGGTAAGGCCCGTGATAGACGTCTTCACGTCGGTGCACGCCCGTGTAAATCGGCGCGCCCGTGAGCGGGTCGCGCACGGCGAGCAGCTTGCGAATGATCTGTTCGCGCAGTGATTCATACTCACTGGGGTTGACAATGCCGGCAGGTTCGCGTCCGCGTAGATTGAGGCGAATTCCTAGTCCATTCAGATAGAATGCCCGCGTCCGCGCCCAGTCAATGATTTTCAAGCGCCAACTGAGGCCTTTGATTTTGCGGGTGGTCTGGTCTGTAGGAGTCAATGAGAGCGCGCTGCTGAACCAACGAGCTAACCCGTACACACGTGACTGCCGTCGCACATAGCGAATGACCTGTTGAATCGGCGACAACTTAGCGCCGCGCACCAGCGCTAACCAATCTTGCTGCCACAGCCAGTGGTTGATCAGAAACCGGCGATAGAATCCATTGGCGCCGTGATCGGAGACGATGAACAACATTGTTTGGTCATCCAGCAGTTCCAGTTGCGCCCGCAGGATGTCATCCAGGTGTGTGTACATGTCGCCGAGCAAGTGACCGAACTGTCGCGCCGAGGCCTCATCACGCAACGGATGATTGGGCATGACATCATCCATCACCCAGTGATGAACGCGGTCAGGCGCCGTGAACACACCGACCATCAGGTCCGGCCTGACCTTCTGTTGAACGTAGCGAATTGCTTGCCAGCGCATCTCGATGTATTCGGCGAGGTGCTCGACGAACCACTGCTTTTTCACCTCCCGATGACGGCGCACCGGGGGCATCTCGATTTCGTACCCGGGGCAGGCTGTGAGCAGTTCGGCAGCGAACGCTGGAGGAAACGTAGCCCCGCGCAGGCTCGGCGCATCCATGCCGGCGACCAGCACGCCGTTGACGGGGCGCGGTGGGTAGGTATAAGGCATATTGACGACGGCAACGCGCTTGCCGGCCTCGCTGACCAGTTCCCATAAGGTGCGCGCGCGAACAGAACCGCCATTATTGAGCGTGACTTTATAATCGCCTGGCACGAGTGAAAAGAATCCGAAGACGCCTGTCTTGCCGGGATTCTTGCCAGTCATGAAAGCGCTCCAGCCAGCAGCACTGTTGGGCGGCAACGTCGAGTGCAACGTACCGCGCGCGCCCCGCCGCATGAGAGCAGCCAGTGTCGGTAATCGTCCTTGTGCAACCAGCGGGTCAATGAGACGAAATGTCGCGCCGTCCAGACCGATGACAATGACTTTCACTGTGACCTTGAGCGAGCGTGATCGAGATTCGCCTGTTAATCGAAGCCAGATTAAACTGTGGCCGTTTGAATCTGTCAAGCTTGGTTGACAGCGGCCAATGAGCTGACAATAATAACGCCGCCAAGAGAGCGAGAAATTGAACGTGGTAGTGGCAACATAAGGAAGGTAGCAGTATGAGTGACGTATTGACGCGATTCAGCCGAATGGTCGCCGAGCTGAAGGGAATTGATCCGAGTTCGATCAGCGCCGAATCGCGGTTGGTCGAAGATTTGGGGGCGGATTCGATTGATTTGGTGGAATTGATGCTTGATGCCGAACGCGAGTTTGGCATTGACATTGGCAAGCAGCAGGCACAATCGCTGCACACGATCGGCGCCATTGTCGAGTACATCGAAGCTGCCTTGGCGAAACAGGCCGGTTCACCAAGCACATAGGAATTTGTATGAAGCTATTGACGGTCGGCATTACGGGTCTTGGCGCGTGCGTGCCCGACAGGGTATTGACCAATGCTGACCTTGAGGCAATGGTTGACACGACGGACGAATGGATTCGCACGCGCACCGGCATCCGTGAGCGGCGGATTTGCACGGAAGCTGAAGCCACCTCTGATCTGGCGCTGAAAGCGGCGCAGCAAGCCTTGGCCTCAGCCGGCGTCAAGCCGGAAGAACTCGACCTGATCGTTCATGCAACGATGACACCGGATCGGTTGTGGCCTTCAACTGGCTCAACCGTGCAAGGCCGATTGGGCGCCGTGAACGCCGGCGCGTTTGATGTGAATGCGGCCTGTTCCGGTTTCATTTATGCACTGGCCGTTGGCGCGCAGATGGTGCGGACAGGACTCTATCGCAAAGTGCTCGTCATTGGCGCCGATGTCGTCACCAAATTCCTAGACTACACCGACCGGCAGATTTGTGTGCTGTTTGGCGATGGCGCCGGCGCTGTGTTGCTGGAGCCTGTGCCTGAACAAGACGAAGGCCTCATCTCATTCTTTCTGGGCAGCGACGGCACGCGCAGCCAGGTGATGTACATCCCGGCTGGCGGCAGCCGGATTCCACCGAGTCATCATGCGCTGGATGAAAAACTCAACTTTCCAGTGATGGACGGCTTCGAGACGTTTCAGTTTGCCACGTGGGCGATGATGGACTCCATTCAAAAAGCGTTGGCTCACTCGCCCTACCAGATTCAGGACGTGAATCTGATCGTGCCGCATCAAGCCAACATTCGGATCATCCAAACGGCAGCGCGATGGCTCAGCGTGCCGATGGAGAAATTTTCGGTGACGATTGATCGTTATGGCAATACGGTGGCTGCATCCATTCCGCTCAGTTTGTATGATGAGGTCCGGGCAGGACGGCTGCAGCGGGGGGATTTGGTGGCGTTAACGTCGTTTGGCGCAGGCCTGACCTGGGCCAGTGCGCTGCTGCGCTGGACGATATAGCATGGACGATATAGCATGAACTTATCATGCTTGGGGAGATTAGATGGAAGTGCGAACAGTGGGCATTACAGGTATTGGAGCTTATGTCCCGGAGAAGGTCGTCACTAATGCCGATCTAGAGCCGCTCCTCCAGACAACGGATGCGTGGATTCGCCAGCGCATGGGGGTGATGGAGCGACGGGTATGCACCGAAGAGCAAGCCACGTCTGACTTGGCCGTGCCTGCCGCGCAAATGGCTTTGGAGGCGGCTGGCTTGAAACCAGTAGACGTGGAGATGATCATTAATGCCACTATGACCCCAGATCGTTTATGGCCCTCGGCGGGATCAACGATTCAAGGGAGATTGGGAGCTGTCAACGCGGCGGCCTGTGATATCAATGCAGCCTGCTCCGGCTTTGTTTATGCGCTGGCAGTGGGAACGCAAATGGTGCGCGCAGGGCTCTATCGCAAGGTGTTGGTCATCGGGGCTGATGCTATCTCCAAGTTTCTCAGAGGCAAGAACCCGAATGGCGCGCTATTTGGGGATGGAGCCGGCGCCGTCGTATTGGAGCCGATCCGGGCCGAGGAAGAAGGAATTATTGATTTTGTCTTGCACAGCGATGGCAGCCGAGGTGACATTCTCCAGTTACCGGCTGGTGGCAGCCGGCTACCCTCCAGCCACCGCACGTTGGATGAGGGCTTGAACAGCCCAGTGATGGATGGCTATGACACCTTCGAATTCGCTGCGACTGCTGTCATGGACTCAATTGAAAAAGTGCTGGCCAAAACGTCATACACAATCAATGATGTGGACCTGATCGTTCCTCACCAAGCCAACCAGCGATTGTTTCGTCCCGTGGCCAAGTGGCTGGGCGTGCCAGTAGAGAAGTTCTTTGTCAACATTGAGCGGTATGGTAATACTGTGGCGGGGTCCGTGCCCATCGCGTTATATGAAGCGGTTCAGCAAGGGCGATTGAAACGAGGTGATTTGGTGGTATTGTCGGCCTTCGGCGCTGGTCTGACGTGGGCGGGTGCAGCGGTGCGGTGGACTATGTGATTGCCAATGGCGAAGTGTTGGCTCAGTGGCTCAGTTCAGTGGTGGGAACCCCTTGACGCTGCGAGTTCAAATCTTCAACTCATGAGATCATGAAACAGTTCATTCACAAAACAGCGCGTTTGGGCGTCAGTCCCACACTTGGTTGTGGCGTGGTCATTGAAGAGAACGTAGAAATTGGCGATCACGTTACCATCGGCCATAACGCGGTCATTCAAGCTGGGACGCACATCGGCGCAGGCACCATCATCGAGGCTGGGGCGATCATTGGTCGTCAGCCTCGACCGAGTGCCATGACCAGTCGCCCGGTCTCTTTGCAGCCTGGCGCTGTCATCGGCCAGAACTGTCGCATCGGGGCCAACGCCGTAGTGTACGCCGGGGTTCAAATGGAAGAAGGGGTACTCATAGGCGATCTAGCCTACGTGCGTGAACACACGCGCTTGGGCCGCTATGTCACAATGGGAGCGTTTACCTGGTGCGGTTACATCACAGTCGGCGATTATACGAAGATTCAAGGAGCGTGTGGTTTGGTGGGCGTTTACGAGGATCGTGTCTTCCTCGGTCCTCTGGTGGTGGCATTGGATGATCCAACGATGGACCGACACCCGCCAACGGAATTCGTCGGGCCTCATGTCAAGCGCGGGGCGCGCATTGGTGGCGGGGCAGTATTGTTTCCAGGCATCACGGTGGGTGTGAACGCGGTGGTAGCTGCTGGCGCAGTGGTGATGCGAGATGTGCCAGACCGGAAACTGGTCGCCGGCAATCCGGCCAAGGTGATTATGGATGTGCCGGAAGATCAGCATATCCCAGAGGCATCAGAGACGGTGGAATGAAAATGGAGATTCAGGCTCATCGTATTCTGGCCATCTCGGCGGTGCGGGACGAAGAGAAAAGCATTGGTCGCGTGATTGAGCAGTTGAAGCAGATTGGCCTGTCTGACATTGCCATCGTTGATGACGGTTCGACCGATGGCACCAGTGAGATTCTTCAGGCACATGGTATCACCGTGTTGCGCAGCGGAGCCCGCGAAGGCTTAGGCATGGCCGCGCGCAGCTTGTTCCAGTATGCTCGTCATCATCAGTTTGAAGTCGTCGTCACGTTGGCCGGCAACGGTAAAGACGATCCGATGCAAATTCCGCGCCTGTTGCAGCCACTGTTGGAGGAAGGGTATGACTTGGTCCAGGGTTCGCGGTATCTGCCCGGCGGCAGCTACACGAACATGCCGTTTTATCGGTGGCTGGGCACGCGGCTGATTTATCCGCTCTTGTTTTTTCTTGTTACGGGTCGCTGGATGACTGATGCAACCAACGGCTTCCGCGCCTTTCGCATGAGCTTGTTCGATGATCCACGCATCAACCTTCATCAGGACTGGCTATCACAATATGAGATGGAACCGTACATTCTCTACAAAGCGGTGACTCTTGGGTACAAGGTCAAAGAGGTGCCTGTCAGTAAAACCTATCCAAAGCGTGGCGAAGAGTACACCAAGATGAAACCGATCACCGGCTGGTGGAGCATCCTACGACCACTCGTCTTGCTGGGCCTGAGAATCAAGCGTTAGAAGGCCACAGGGCCGGATAGACCCAATAGGCGGGCCGTCTTCGGTAGGAGGCAGAAGCCGCATGATACCACGTGCGGAAGATCGCGTTGAGGGAACCAAAAAGCATGGTGGAGCCTGACTGACTGGCAACGTGCGATCTTCACGCGGCATTTGGGAGCGGCGGCAGTGGCACACCAGAAGGTAGCCACTGCCGTGCAACGTCCAGGAGGGCGTCATCCCAATCCATCGCGAATTCAGTAAGCGCCACCCGTTCCCCTCGTCGGCTCGCTGATGCTTTGCAATCGCTGGTCATGAATGCGCTGCTCTGGCGTGTCTGCATTGCGCCACACTCGTGTTCGCCCTGTTGCTGGAGGCATTGCCCCTCTGGGAGCGTTGTCACAAGCCGCTTGCGCGGCTCAGCGGAAACGAGCGCAGCATGAATGATCCGGAGGCGCATAGAACATCGTCGGCTGCCGCTTGCGAAAGTCGGCTGCCGCTTGCGAAATTTTGATCCCGCTCTTCATTTCGCTTCATCAAACATAGCCCTTCCCCGGATTATTGGTATGAGGCCTCCGGCAACTGTAAGGAGAAAGCATTACGTGGTGTTGTTGGGTAAATTTCGTTGACAACCAGAGAACGAAGAAGGAAAATAATGCCGCTCCTGGTGAATTGTTGAGGAGGTAGTAATACCAATTGCATAGGAAAAGGTCGCGTTTATGAAGCCAAAAAGCAGAGTAGGACCTAAACTGATAAGGAGCAATCTGGAGTCCTCACTCGGCGTTGGGTATGAGGTCATGGTGAGGAGGTGCAATCATGTATTGGCGCAAGCAAAGCCTATTTGTCGTGTTGCTGTTGGTGGGGGGATTGTTGATCGGGTCGGCGATGCCGCCGTCTCAGTTGATTCACGCGCAAGCAGAGGCAATTCGATTAGACGTTCCACCGGATGGAATCACCATTCGGCGTAATCCGCTCATTCTGAGCGGAACCGTGCATGATCCGGCGGTCCAGGTTGTTTACATCAACAAGGTGAATGCTCCGGTGATGGTGTTGGGGCGGCGACGGACGGATATGCCGGGGGTTCCGTTTCCCGTTGTCAACGGCCGATTCATCGGCTACGCGGCGTTTCTCGGAGTCGGTCCGAACACTGTGCGTGTTAGTTATTATGATAAGAACAACGTGCTGCGAAGCGTGGACGTGCGGGTTGTCTATAACTCATCGGAATTTGAGGCATTCGATATTGTGCCAGACCTGCGTGCTGAGTCGTTGCGCCAGCCGGTGGGGCAGCCTGTCGAGTTGTTCATTCGCCTGCGCAATCGGACTTCTCAGAGGGCGATAGGCGTAGCTCGCCTGGAGCTGAAGAAACCGGACGGAAGCGTTTTGCCGCTCACTCCCATCAACTATACAATCGAGGCAGGCTGGCGACAGGAATTCGCGCCTACGCTCACAGCGGAGCTGGACCAACTTGGCGTGTACGAAGTGATCCTGACGGTGATGAATCAGCAGGCTCAGGTCGTGTCAAGTGACAATGTTCACTTCGAGGTTTATCGCCCGCAGGACTTTCCTTTCGTGGATGTATCAGCCCAAGCGGGCATCCGGTTTCTCCACCAACTGGGCGTGCCAGAGGGCGGCGGCGCATCATGGGCCGACTATGACAATGATGGGGACGTGGATCTATTTGTCTCCAATTTGGGTGGCCCTGCTCGACTTTATCGCAACAACGGCAACGGCACGTTCACCGATGTGACACAGGCAGCAGGCTTTCGCGATCAAACGTTTCTGCGAGCGACGCGCGCCGGTGCGTGGGGCGATTACGACAATGACGGCGACCGCGATCTGTTTGTGACAAGTCCGACGTTGGTTAATCGCCTGTATCGGAATAATGGTAATGGGACATTCACCGACGTATCGGCGGCCGCCGGCATTCGTCCCATTATTGTGAATTCGTTCTCGGCTGCCTGGGGTGATTACAATGGTGACGGGTATCTGGATTTGTATGTCTCAGGCAATCTCGCGGGAGGATTGCCGCCCGACTTCCAGGTGACGTCTTATCCCAACCAGCTCTATCGGAACAATGGCAATGGGACGTTCACCGAGGTCGGTTTACAACTGGGCGTCGCCAATCTGGGGCCAACACTCGCCTGTCAGTGGGTAGACTATGATTATGATGGCGACGTGGACTTGTTCGTCATCAACGATTTCAGCGCGTTCACGGAGTTTCCCGGTACGATCTATCGCAACGATGGGCCTGATCCGCAGCGCGGCTGGAGATTCACCGACATCGGACGCGAAACCGGATTTCATGACGTGCCACTATTCGGGATGGGCTTCACGATGGGTGATTACGATGACGATGGTGATCAAGACTACTTCGTGTCCAATCTGGGGATTCCCTGTCTGTTCCGCAATGACGGAGGCTTTTTCTCCGACGCAACCTTGGATGCCGGAATTACGGCTTATCTTGTGTCAAGTGGTCCGTTCAGTCAGCCACTACCCGGGGCGTTTCCGCATGTCGGCTGGATTGCCAATACATGGGGTGTGCAGTTCTGGGACTATGACCTGGACGGCTGGCTAGACCTCTACATTGCTTCCAGTGGAATGAACATGGAAAATTTCCCGATTGCCCCGTTCAATCCAAATTGGATTTATCGCAACAACCGCGACGGAACGTTCACCGACGTTTCACAGGTCCTCGGCTTGGATCATCCGGGCCGGACGCGCGGCGTTGCTATGGCCGATTACGACAATGACGGTGACCTGGATGTTTATCTAGCCAACAACGATCAATATGGCGTTTTGTTGAGAAATGATCTGCGCACTGGCAATAACTGGATCAAGGTGGAGCTGCGTGGCACCGTCAGCAACCGCGATGCCATCGGTTCGCGCATCGTGCTGGAAGCAGGCGGCCGCCGGCAGATTCGTCTCTATCCAGATTCTGACCCACAAACTTCACAAACGCCGCTTGAGCAGGTCTTCGGGTTGGGTCAGGCAACGAAGGTAGATCGCATCACTATTTACTGGCCCAGCGGCATTGTTCAAACGCTCACGGATATTGATCCAAGCGCGTATGGGCCGGCTCACAAGCTGATTGTGACTGAACCGACTCGCTGAAAACTGTGCATGTGTCTCGGGCGCAGCCAATACGGCTTGCGCCCGTCATGAAAAAGGCATAGAGGTGGTTTCACGGATGTTGTGCCTTACCTAGGAAGGAGGTTAGAGGATGAACCGGCAAGTCAAAACTATCAAGCTTATCGCTTTGACGTGTGTGGCCTCGACGTTCGCGCTGCTGGCGTTGGATATGCGCTCTGTCTCATCTGATTTTGAGCGACGGTCGCTCGTGCCTGTGCAATCGTTTGCGCGTGTCTCGCAACCGGGCGACATGGATGGAGGCAACTTCAAAAAGCTGGATAGCTTTCTCTCAAAATACTACGACCCAGCCAATGGGCTGGGCGCTCCGGGCGTGGATGCTGTCGGTCAGCCATTGCGCAATCATCCGCACGGGCTGGCGCTAACGCCTGACGGACGCAAGCTCTATGTCACGTTTGAAGGCAATGACTCAGAGCCACGCAACATTGTGGCCGTGATTGACACTGCCACCAACACCAAGCAGAAAGAAATCGTTGTTGGATTGAGACCGCTTGGCGTTGAAATTGACCCGAGCGGTCGTTGGGCTGTTGTGGCTAATCAATACTCGAATTGGCTTTCGATCATTGACACGACAACCGATGAGGTAGCTCGCGAGATTCAGACATTTTTCTATGCGCAAGACATCGCGTTCAATGCGCGCGGCGATCGCATGTTTGTCAGCAACAAGGCACTGGATAACGTGCACGTTTACAGCTTCGATGCTCGTAGTGGTCAGGCCACATTGCTCAGTGAGATTCCTATTCATATTTCCAATCAACCGTTCGACCTTGGCGATGATCCGCGGGATGGCCCTTATGGCACGGGCGGCACAAAGCAGAATTTGGCCAGCTTGGGCTTGCCTCCCGACGTGGTTGATCCGGAGTTTACTCGCCTGTTAACAAACTGCAATCCGCGCGACATGGCGATTGTCGGTCGGTACCTTTACGTGGCTACGATCAATGGTCTTGGCGTCGCGATCATTGACATTGAGCAAGGAAAACAAGTCGACTCGATAGACCTGAATTCACCGGCTTGGGGTATTAGTGCGGCGGGGCCGTTCGTGTTTATCGGCACGGGCGGTCGGTTTGCACAAGTGGTGACCAGCGAACGGTCGTTGAATGAGAAGAACAAACGTGATCCCATGCAGAATGAGATCGCCGTTGTGGATGTGCGACGCGACCCGTTCAATCTGATCATGCGATATACGAGCCTGCCTAGTCCACCGAATGGACCGCCTGGCGGGCCGCCGCTCACACTGGAGCAAGCCCGCGCCTTGCTTGTGCCGGCTACTGGCGAAGCGCCGTACCTATCGGCGTTCGGCGATGCCAGCGTCCCCACCACGGATTCCAATCGCGATAACCTGCCCACGTTGGTTGACGGCGCGATTCCCAATCAAATGACGACGTTTGGCAACCTGCTGTTTGTCACGATGGAAGCGTCCGATCAACTGGAAGTCTACCGCATCAATCCCGACGCTACCGATGCCCGGAACATCCTGGCTCGCTTGCCGGCGTCGTCGGCGTTCACCAATTCCGGTCAGCTTGCATTTCCCAGCGCGATCAATCGTCAGGCCAATTACGACAATGGGTTTACCGATCGCCGACCGATTGATACGGCCAACTTCATTACCGGCGATGCCAACCCTGAGTTCTTCAATGGCCGACGACCGCAAGAAGTCGTTGTCAGCTCCGATGGCCGACGTGCGTATGTCGCCAATATGTTGGGCGAATCGGTCGCTGTCTTCGATGTGACGGCGGATGGACTGCGCTATGCCGCCCACATTGACCTGACGATTGCTGAGTATCCGCGTTTCCCGGCCACCCTGGCTGAGATGGGCGAAGACTTCTTCACCTCGTCGCGCATTGTGCTGGATCGCAACTTCACCTGCTTGACCTGTCATCCAGCCATCGGCACTGATTCAAAGCCGTGGAAAGCGGGCAGCGCGCCGGGCAATACCATGCGCGATGTGCTCTCGGCGCGCAATCAGCGTGACGCCTTCCCCTTTTACAACAGTGGCACACGCGTCCATGCAGAGACATTCCGTGCTGCGTTGCGTGATTTCAGTCCTGACTCGGTTTTCGGCGGTGATCTGGATACGTCTCCGCTGGATACTGACGGCGATGGCGTTTTAGAAGTGCTCGATCGAGGCTACGCGCGAGCGTTCCTCTACCGGAATAACTTCATGACGCTGGAGCGGTGCGGTGTGGGTACGGAGTACGTCAATGCTGCGATAGGCGCTTTCTTGGAAGCAGAGCCGCGCTTGTTGGCGAATCCGTTCAAGGAGCCGGATGGGTCATACTCGTCGCGGGTCATCATCGGTTATGATGCGCAAGACCGTCCGATCATCGGCGATGCGCGAGCAGGCGAGGCCATCTTTCGCGCGCGCGGCTGCGCCGTCTGCCACACGCCGCCGACGTTCACCAACAACGCATTGATGACACTGGATGCCCTCGATCCATTGCTGACCTTGTGGGATATGGACGGTGACGGGATCCCTGACGGCGTCGTGCCCAGCTTGGAGATGGATATTGATTTCATATACACCACGACATTCGACGTTAACGAATCGCTCCTTTACAGCGTGCCCGTTGAACGCGGCTCAACGAACGGCGGTGATCGCGATCTCCGGTTGTTTGTGGCTGACATTGACCGTGTTGATCCCAGGAGCCCGCTCAGTGGTCGCCCGTTTGTCAATAATACGGCCGATGCCCGTAATGTGCGGGTCAAGCCGTTGCGTGGTATATGGGATACACCGCCTTATCTCCATCATGGTCGAGCAGCGACGCTGCTGGATGTCTTGACCACGTTTGCCACTGCAGAACATCGAATGGTGGGCTTGACGCCGACTGAGGCAATACACCTAGCGGCGTTCCTACACTCCATCGAGTAGGCAAGAGCAATCAACAAGGCGACCCAAGGCAGGGGTCGCCTTGTTGATCCAGCCAGACGACCGGTAATTCTCTCTCGTTTGTTATTGGGTAATCCCGCCCCGCCTCGAAACGACGACAAGAGTCCGCCGCGCGAATACCACAGTGTGACGAGCGTTGAACAACGCCTTCGATTAGTCTTGATCTGTCACGCGGCACGCTGCGCACGCAGCGAGCAACATGCTCGTCTCACCCTGCGTTTCATTTTCCTCGAATCGAAGGCGCCAGGTGCTCTTGCTGGTTGCTTTCCATCATCGGTGTACAGCATGAATCACGACGGCGGATTGTTGATTGCCTCTGATTGATCGAGTTGGCGAATTTTCAGGTAGAGCATCGCGCAGACAAAGAGAATCACGCCGAGCGAAACGGCCAATCCTTTGCGTCGAAATTGAAGCTCATTGAGCGCGGCATAACCGGCCTGTGTCGCATTTATGGCAATGTTCATGCCTGCTTCTATTGTTTTATCAATCTCTGGGCTTGTGACGTTGTGAATGAGCACGCGTGCATGCGTCAGACTGTCGCGGGCGGCGTTCAATTCAAATTTGGGGCGGCTCACTTCCATGCCAGCCCGTTCAGCGCGAGCGAGGATGGCTTGAGCTGTCTCAATTTGCTGACGAAGTTGATCCAGACGTTGCGCTAACTGGCTGGCCACCACATATCCTTTGTCGCCCTCAGCGTGGCACATGATGCAGGTCGAGTTTTCGCTTGTGCCCAGCATGGCATCGGTGGGGCGAACGATGTCGTGATTGTTATGGCAGGTAACGCACGCCGCCTGTTTCATCTCAGCAAACGGCGCTTGATGAGGGCTGGCGTCGAACAACTCAGCCTGACGAACATGACATTGGCCACATACATTGGCGACCGACGAGACGCCCGGCGGCGTGGCTCCATGATTGCCGTGACAATCATTGCAGGAAGGGGCCGCCAGGTCTTGCTGCGCCATGAGGGCCTGACCGTGCACGCTGCGTTGATAGAGGTCGAACTGATCAGTCCGAATTTTGTACTGGCTCATGTACGCTCGATCAGCATGACAATGAGCGCAGGTGTTCGCTACATTCGTGGCGTAGACGGGCGAAGTCGGATCATTGACGGCCTTGATGTCGTGAACGCTGTGACAACTGACGCAGGTGGCCACTTTGGTGTCGCCCTTTCGATTGAGTTGACCGTGCACGCTGGTTTGATATTCGCTCCACTGGTCGGTGCGAGCCTGCGGATTGAATCGCCTCATGTAGTTGAGATCAGCATGACACTTGGCGCAAAATTTGCCCACGTCGGCTGGCTTGGGTTTGCCGATGAAGCCTTTTGCAGGGTCCATCGCCGCGTGCATGTTTCCATCGGTTCCCAATGTGGGATCACCGCCGTGACAATCGGCGCAGGAGAGTCCTCGCTGGGTGTGAATGTCATTAGCGATGAGTTGGGATGGTTTGTCTGACAGCTCCGTGTGACATTGCACGCACGAATCCACTTGCGCTCGGCTCGCCGCTGACGTCAATGTCATGATGAATGCGACAGCCGTGAGAACTAACACGCCGCATTTGAGCATGCTGCCTTTTGCCTTCCTCATTCTCTTTTCCGCTTTGTCGGGTGTCATGGTTCCGACCTCCAGGGAGCCAGCGCCAGAAGCGTCATCACGGCCATGTAGGCGATGACAATGATCCCGATGGCTGTGAAAAGCGGACTGCGTTTCTCTTGCGCGGATTTTCGGTCCAGGAATGGAACAAACAGCCAGAAAATAGCCCCCAGCATGAATGCCACCACGCCGACTGTCTCGCCTTCCATGAATAGGACATGACTGGGAATATACTTGAGCGTTTGAAACATGAAGAGGTAATACCATTCAGGGCGAATCCCGGCGGGGGCCGGGGCAAACGGATCGGCCTTTTCGCCTAGTTCCCATGGATAGATGGCCGCCAAAGCCGCCAGCACGGCCACTGCGATTAACCATCCCAAGAGATCGCGCAACAGGAAATGGGGAACGAACTTCATCTTCCGCTGGGGCGGCGGCATTCCCACCGGCACACTCATGCCGAGCACCTGGACCAGCAATAAATGAAGGCCCAATATGATGGTGGTGAGGGCTGGCAGGATCGCTACGTGGAAACCAAAGAAGCGCGTCAGTGTGGCACCTGTCACATCATCTCCGCCACGCAAAAAACGGAGAAGAAAACCGCCAATGAGCGGCACGTCACCAGCAATGTCGCTGCCAACTTTGGTGGCGAAATACGCCAGTTCGTTCCAGGGCAGTAAATAACCGCTGAAGCCAAACGCCAGCGCCAGAAAGAGCAGCAGCACACCCGTCATCCATGTCAACTCGCGCGGCGGGCGATAGGCTTTGAGCAGAAAGACACTGAACATGTGGATGAACAGTGTGGCAATCATCAGGTTGGCCGACCAACTATGAATGGAGCGGATAAGCCAGCCAAATCGCACTTCCGTCATGATGAACTGCACGCTCTCGAACGCCTGTTCGGGGCTGGGGCGATAGTACAGCAGCAACAGCATGCCCGTTCCCACCTGCACGAAAAACAGGAAGAGGGTCATTCCGCCAAAGTAATACCAGATCGTGTGCCGATGGATAGGAATTTCCTTCTTGCGGATGAACTCTTGCCAGCTTTGTAGTGGCAACCGCTCCTGCAACCATCCGCGAATTCCTCTTCCGGATTCAGCCTTCACGTATTCCATTTGGAGGCTCCTTGCGGTTGAACGTTCAGGCTTTCGAGACAACGATGTCCTCGCCGCGCAGGTTGACTTTATAAACATCCAGTGGACGTGGAGGCGGCCCGCCGGTGTTGCGGCCTGTCAGGTCGTATTGTCCATTGTGGCAGGCGCACCAGATTTGTTTCCTGTCAGGGCGATACTGAACGATGCAATCCAGGTGTGTGCAGGTGGCCGCAAAGGCGCGATACTCGCCGCTGGCCGTGTAGATAAGAATGCCGGGCGCGCTACCGAATTTGAAAATTTTCGCCGAATTGGGTTTTAACTCGCCAACTTTTCCGGCGACGACGCTGTTTTGCTCGGCTTCAGCGACCTTCGGTGGAATGAGAAATTCAATGACAGGATAGATCACCGAGATGAGCGTCGCCACCAGTCCACTGCCCAAAAGGATGTCAATGAACCGTCGCCGTTCAACATCAAGACCTGTCTTCTCCATACGGAGTATCTCCCTGAAAGTGACATGTCATCTGTACCGCAGCAGCAGTGAGTGGGAAGGGCAAAATGCGTGCCAAGCTGTGGGATTTTCACTGCACTGATCGGCAAGTGATTTAAGCGGACAGTCGTGAGATTGAATCGAAAGAGTCGAAAGAAAGCCACTTAGCCGAGGTCAACATGCTTTTCAGGCAGGTCGCGTCCGGGCGTTTCGGTTAGCCGGCGGCTCTCGCGGGAAAGCGCGAGTGGGTATCTATTCGTAGGGAATCTCACCCAGGGCGGGTGATATGACGTGGGAATCGCTCATGACCCAGGCTCACCACGACTGATGCAAGATAAATTCTTTTGCGTCGTTCGGGAGTTTCGCGGCCTCATTTTTCGTGGGAATCGCCCATGAGCGCCACGCTCGCCACGAAGCATGAAAATGGTTATTTGCAGAGGAGTCGGGCGGCCACGGCGAGCCGCCCGTACAGGGTGGCTGTGGGCTCGCGTTTTTGCCAGGAAAGCGGGCAGGCAGCGAGGCCTGTATGGGGGCCTCGCTGTGGGCCCCCGCGTCGAATGCGTCTGAGCGGATAGAACCGAATTCTTCAACCCGCAATTGGTACTGTCCATCTGTGTTCAGCAGTGGTGTTTCCGAGGAATCGCTCAAATGTTATTTTCAAAGGAATCGCCCATGAGCTCCGCGCTGGCCACGAACCATGAAAATACAATTCTTTCGTGAGATTCTGTGTTTCGTGGGGCTCAGTTTTCGTGCGAGAGACCAGCCGAAAGGATTTGATTGCTCATGGTCCAGAGCGGGTTGTGAATGAGTTTGCCCTGCGCACGCTTCCGGCGTGCATGAGCCCGCAAGATGGGAAGCCCCAGCTAAGGGCGATTGAAAACTGCTCTAATGGTGCGGGTGACTCGATTGGCGAGCCGGACCAAACAGGATCTGGCCTGCACGCGCGCCGGTATGCTGACCTTGCTGGATGACGAGCTGTCCGTTGACCAGCACATGGTCAATGCCAACAGGATATTGATGTGGGTCGTCGAAGGTCGCTTTATCGGCGACCGTCTGATCATCGAAGACGACGAGATCGGCGGCGAATCCTTCACGAATGATGCCGCGGTCCCAGAACCCGAACGTCTGAGCCGGAAGGGACGTCATCTTGCGAATCGCATCTTCGAGCGAAATCACTTTTCGTTCGCGCACGTACTTGGCCAGCACACGCGGATTGTTCCCATTGCCGCGCGGGTGAGGCCGACCACGTCCCGGTTCGCGCACGCCGGCATCCGACGCAATCATTGTGAACGGCTGTTGCAGGATAATCTCAATGTCTTGCTCGCTCATTTTGTGATACACCATGCTAGCGCCGCCGGCGATGACCATATCCATGATTTGCTCGGCTTCTTCTTGAACACCGGCTTTGCCGCGAATTTGTTTGGTGATTTGCGAGATATTTTTGCCGTTCAGTGAAGGATCAGGCCGATAATTGGCCACGTAGGCATAGGAAAAATCTTTGAAGCCGCTTTGTTTGATCTGGGCGATGGTTTCTTGTTTGATTTTCGCTCGCGTCTGCGGGTCTTTGAGCCGTTCCACTGCTTTTTCGTTTCCGCCATCAAAAACCCAATCTGGCAGAATGGATGCCAGCGAGGTGCTCGAAGCCGGATAGACGTATTGATCAACCGTGACCTGCTGGCCGCGACGTCGAGCATCAGCCACCAGGCGCGTGGTCACGCGGCTATCACCCCACCGTTTCTTGCTGGAGATTTTGAAATGTGAAATGTTGACCGGACAGCCAGCCTGCTCGCCGATGAGTAAAGCCTCCTTGATCGCTTCGTCCACCTGGTTAGCTTCATTGCGCATGTGCGTGGCATAAAGGCCACCGTGTTGGCAGGCGACGCGCGCCAGTTCAATAATCTCATCGGTTTTAGCAAAGCTGCCGGGCACGTAAATCAGGCCTGTGCTGAACCCGACGGCTCCGTCTTTCATAGCTTGTTCGACGCGCTGCTGCATCTGGGTTAGCTCTTCGGGCGTCGGCTCGCGCTTCTCTGATTTCATGACGCTCTGGCGTATGGAATTATGTCCGACGAGCGTCGCCACGTTCAGCGATACGCCTTGTTGTTGGAGCTGACTCAAGTATTCGGCGATGTTGGTGCGTGAGAAGCCACAGTTGCCGGTGACGATGGTCGTGACGCCCATGCGGACGAAGTTGTCGGCTGTAGGAATTTGCTCAAGGTCCCCTTCCACGTGTGTATGCACATCAATGAAGCCGGGCGCGACAATTTTTCCGCCAACGTCAATGACAACGTCTGCTTCAGTAGCGTTTATGCGACCCACGTGAGCGATCTTCCCGTCTTTGATGGCTACGTCGGCATAGAACCACGGATTGCCCGTGCCGTCAATCACACGACCATTTTTGATAATCGTGTCATACGGTTTTTGTCTAGGAAGCGGCAGCGGAAAGAGAAACAGAAATAGCAACAACCAGGTTGTGACGTGCATAACGTTCGATCAAGCAGTAGGCTACTGCGCCCGGACGTGACAAACGCGCCTCATGCGATAGTGTCCGGGCGCAGTCAGTTGATTAGAAGTTATATTTCAGCGCCAGTTGCATTCGGCGCGCGCCGGTAGAGACGGAACCGCGCATGCGGCCAAACACAGCACTGGTGATGATCGCGCTATTGGGCAGTGCACTGAAGAAGACAGTATTGGGCACATTTTGCATCTCCAGGCGAAAATCAACGCTGTGATTTTCGGTGATGCGCGTCCGTTTACCGATGGTCATATCGAACGAGAAGTCGGGCGGGAGCGTGAAGAAGTTTCTCGTTGTATTGCCCAATTGACCGGCTGCCGGCGTGGAGAAGAGCGCCCGTTCTTGTGCGTTGAAGTAGAACTCGGTGCCGACAGACGGATCAAAGAACAAGCCGCCCGTGTTGCGCGTGCAGCCGTTGCAATTGGCCGGCGATTGAACCACATTGCTCACCGTGTTGGAACCGGAGTAGACGGTAAACGGCCGGCCACTGCTCAGGACCAGGATGCCATAGAGCTGCCAGCCGCCGATCAAGCGGTCAACCACGCCGGGCCAATCGTTGCCCCAGCGTTGTCCTCGGCCAAAGGGAAGCTCGTAGCCCCAATTGTTCGCCCACACATGGGTGCGGTCAAAATCCGAGCGGGCATAATTGAGCTTGCGGTTGCGTAGATCAAACGGCGTGCTCGACGCCGATTGAACAGCGCCGCGCGAGACCCGCGTGAAGGCCGGATCGAATGAGCGCGTATCCAGTGATTTGGCGAACGTGTAATTGGATTGGAAGTTGAGGCCGTGGCTGAATCGTTTCTCAACGATCAATTCCAGCCCGTGATAGGTTGAAAAGTCGTTACTGTCAAGCACGTTCATCTGGCCGGCAAACTGCGTGTAAGGCCGGAAGAAGAACGGACTGAAGCCAGAGCGCACAATCATCTGGACTCCGCCTTCCGTGCGGTTGGCAATCAGATCAGCCAGCGCGCCGACGGAGTTCAGGTTGAGCTGTGTGGCGAACAAGCGGCGCACCATTTGTGAGCCTGTCTCGCCCGAGCGTCGGCGCGAATCGGCTGTCAGCAGCGCATTCATCAACTCGCTTTCGCCGCCAGCTTTGACGATGTTGAACGCATCGAGGAAGCCGTTGCGGAAAATTTCCGCTTGGTTCACATCGTAACCGCCGAACAGGCCGATCCCTTTTCGTCCGATGTAATTGACCGTGACGACCGTATTCCAACCGAGTTCTCGTTGAATACTCAAGCCCCAGCCATGGGTTTTCGGCGAGCGAAAATCGGGGTCAACCACGTGGATACCGGCGGTCGAGAAAATGGCCGGTTGAGCCAGTTGCTGTGGCGTCACGCCGGCCGGCGGCGAGAGCGTGGGAATGCCATCACGCACGCGTCCGCCACGTTGCCCGAATTCCTGATTGATGACCGACAAGATTTGGCCAGGAATGCTCTGATAAATCACCGAGGAGAGCAAAAACGTGTTGATGCGGTCGTAGGCCAGACGATAGTTGACGCGAATCGAGGTCTTGCCGGTTTTGAATGGGTCCCAGGCAAATCCGATGCTTGGTCCCAGGTTGTTCCAATCATCGTCGTAGAGCGGCCCCGGCTCCCAGCGCAGCGTATTGGATGCTGGAGCGCCGAGCGTGACCAATTGATTGGGTCGGGCAATTCGATTGCGCGGATTGGTCGGCGCCAACTTCACTTCCCAGCGCAGCCCTAGATCAAAGGTGAGATTGGGTCGCACTTTCCACGTGTCTTGCCAGTAAAAATCATACTCGCCGTACCGGGCGTCGAAGTCGAAGATCGAGCCGGGCGGCGCAAACTGGTTACCGGCAGCGACGAACCCTTGCGAAATCCGACCGACGCGGCCCAGCAAGTTGTTGATGGTCGCTTGCAGCAGAGGACGGTCAAATGTCGTGTTGATGTCCGCCGGCAAGCGGAACGTCGCCGGATCAACGGTGTTGATAGCCGGGTCGAAATTAACCGACACCCGCGCGTTTTGATCGCCAATGGAACCGCGCTTGTCAATGTGTTGTTGATAGCGGAAGTTGATACCCGCTTTGAATGTGTGCGCCCCGCGCACGTAGGTGAGATTGTCCACCAGTTGATAGGTGTTGATCGTGCGCAGATTGCCGATGTAGTTGAATAACACATCGGTCACTGTATTGAGCACGAACGGCGGATTGTTGGCCGCGTTAGGGTCGGGATTGGCAAAATCGAATGTGAACCGATTGAATCCGATCACCACTTCGTTGGTCACATTAGAGCTGGGAATCCAGCGCCAATTCAGCGCGAGGTTGCGTGGTCGGCGTCGGGTATCAACCACACGTGGCAGTCCAGGGAACCGCGCTTGTCCGTCGTTGACGAAATCGCCGATGGTGTCCTGCCGACCATGCGAGTAACGCCCGAAGATCGTATTGCGCTCGCTGAACGCGTGGTCAATTCTGACCATGAAGTCTTCCTGTTTTTCGTTTTCAATCGGCCTCCAGGTGAAACCGGCCGTGTTCAGACCATCCCCGACGAAGAAGTTGTTGGGCAACGGCGTTCGGTTGATCAGGTCGAGAATTTGTCGTTCCAGCCCGAACATTTGCGGATCATTGGCGGCAATATCGTACGTGCCGATGTTCAGACCGGGCAACACATTTCCATTGGCATCAACTGAAGCCCCCGGGGCACCAGCGGGTTGATTCCGTCCACCTCGAACGTAACGAAAGATACCGCGTCGTGCCTGCTCCGTGTACACGGTGCTCGTGATCGTGCGCGTGCTGCGCAAGCGTAGCACCTGCAAGTTGGTGAAGAAGAATGTACGATTCTTGATAATTGGGCCGCCCACGCTATAGCCGGGGATGTGCTGAACGAACTGCGGCCGTTGAATGCCGTCCAATTTGTTGCCGAAGGAATTGGCGTGAAGGCTCGGTGTTTGGTAAAACCAGAAGACCGAACCGTGAAATTCGTTCGTCCCGGATTTGGAGACAAGCGCCACCTGTCCGCCGCTGTTACGTCCATATTCAGCGGTGAAGTTGCTGGTGATGACGCGGAACTCGGCGAGCATATCTGGATTGGTGCGCAACGGTGTGAAATTGGAACCGCCGGCGCTCGTCTCGTTTATATCAACGCCGTCGAGTGTGAAGTTGAATGCGCGGTCACGTGCGCCGTGAACATGCACGCCCCCTCCAGTGTTCGCCCCCACCGTCACACCCGGTTGAAAGTTGATGAAGTTCAGTACATTTCGGCCACGAGCGCCGACAATTGGCAAGTTCAACACCTGTCGCTGATCAACCAGCGTTCCGAAGTTGCCTGATGTGCTGGTCTGGACCAACTCGGCAGACCCGACCACTTCAATCACCTCGGCAATGTCGCCAACTTCGAGTGTGACGTTCACAGTCATCGGCAGGCCGATGGTCAGTTGATTTCCCTTCGATACGAATTTGCGAAAGCCTTGCTTCTCGACCGTCACCGTGTACGTCCCGACTTGCACGGAGTCGAACACGTAGGTTCCAGCCGAGGTTGTTTCGGTGGTGAAAGATACTTGTGTCGCCTCGTTCGTCAGCGTGACCTGAGCTTGGGCGACAACCGCGCCTTGCGGGTCGAGCACCGTCCCGACAACGCGCGAGGTCGTCCCCTGTGCCCAAGCCGTTGCCGCCATCAGCAACACAGCGCCGACTCCGACGCAACGAGAAAGCAAACTTCGCTTGAGCATAATAGTCCCCTCCTAAACGGTGAATTTCATTTCATCCTCTAAATCGTTCGTTTGATACTCCAGATGACATTTCTGGGCTGATTCTGACACTGGTTGATTACGGTGTCAACTGCTTTTTTTACTGATCAGTTTGGTGGCGAACCATCCCGATGAAAATGTCACCAGCGAACCGAGCAGCACATGCCATGGCCATGCGATAGACGTGCCCAGCTTAACCCACAGCATGACACCGAGCCCTGTAATCATGCCGATCAACGCGCCCGTTTCAGTGACGCGCGTTGTCAACGTGCCGAGCAAGAAGACGCCCAGCAAGCTGCCGTTGGTTAACGCAGCAATGGAAAGGCCGGCTTCCAACAACGACTTTGATTCCCGCGCCATGATGGCCACGCCGATTTGCACCAGCCCCCAGAAGATCGTCAGCGTGTGAGACAGGCGCAGGTCGCGAGCTTCGTCATCAGGCGCCGGGTTCGATCTCTTGCGCAGTGGATGAATCAAATCACTCAACGTGGTCGCCGCCGAAGAATTGAGCGATGATGATAAGGCAGCGGCAAAAATGGCGGCCACCACCAGACCCGATAGCCCCGCTGGCATGTGATGGATGATGAAATAGGGAAACGCATCATCTTGACGAGCAAATGTCGTCATCGGCGGGAATCGTTGGTAGAACGTAAACAGCATGATGCCGATTAACAGAAAACCGACAAACTGCGCGAAAATGATCACCCAACTGCTCAACAACGCAGCCGTGGCCTGTCGTGAGCTGGCGGTGCACAGGTAGCGTTGCACCAGAAATTGATCGGTTCCGTGCGTGCTGGTGGTGAAAAAAGCGCCGCCAATGACGCCAGCCCAGAAGGTGTATGTTTGGCTGACGTCCCAGGTGAAATCGAATACCTGAAATTTGTTGAAGATTGTTCCGACAGCCTGCACTTCCTGCCAGCCACCGGGAATCTCACTGAGCAGGATGTAGGCTGCCAATGCCGCGCCACCGATGTAAACGAACAACTGCACAACCTCTGTCCAGATAACGGCTGCCATGCCGCCGAGGTACGTGAAGATGATCATGACCACGCCCATCACGACAATCGAGGTAATGTCGTCAATCCCCGTCAACGCCATCAACACAACAGCGGTTGCCAGCAGTCTCACACCGTCAGCCAAATTCCTCATGACCAGAAAAATCGAAGCGGCCAGCATCTTGACCCGATCACCAAAACGATGCTCCAGCAGTTGGTAAACCGTCAGCAGTTGTCCACGAAAGTACGAGGGGATGAACAACACCGAAATGATGATCCGGCCCACAAGATAACCCATCACGAGCTGCAGAAACGTCATGTTGCCGTTGGCCGCATACGACAAGCCGGGAACACCGATGAACGTGAGCGTGCTCGTCTCCGTTGCAACGATGGAGAGCGAAATGGCCCACCAGGGGACTTGTTGCCCACCGAGAAAGTAATCTTTGAGGTTTTTTTGATGGCGCTTAAACGAGGCGCCAAAGAGAACGATGGCCACCAGGTAGCCGACGATAATTACAAGATCAAGAGATCGGACGGTCATAACGGTGCGAAGCGCCGCTTGGCAAGCATGATCGCACCAATGCTTGGCGGAAACAGCGGCGCCGTCATGATGGCATGCGGGGCTGCGACTGAGACCACGTCCCAGAGTGGCCGGAGAATATAATCGCCCGCTTCAAACACGCTGCCCACATAGGCAACGCGGAACGCGCTCGATTGCATGTTCAAACGATAGATCACCGCATTAACCGCTCGGCCCAACTCAGTGCCGGCCTCGTGTAAAATCTCATCGGCAATTTCATCAGACTCCTGCGCGGCTTTGACGACCAATTGAGCCAGTGGAGCAATTTGTGGGCTATCGGCAGGATGTTCGTGGGTATAAATGATGTTGAGCAGTTCCATTGGATTGGGCACCTGAAAATAATCGCAGATGGCCTGCCTCAGCTTCGTCGGTTTGCCTCGTCCATCATAATCGGCGACCGCCGCCATCAACGCGCGGCGGGCAATATCGTAGCCGCTGCCTTCATCGCCAAACGCCGGTCCCCAACCGCCTGAGTACGCGATTTCGCCATGAGCATTCATGCCGCAAGCGACCGATCCGGTGCCAGCAATGATCACCACGCCAGGCTCTCCGCCGGTGGCCCCCAGCAAGGCGATTTCAGCGTCCGGCACAAGCGCCACCCGCTGACTGCCGAGCGCCTGTTGCAGCGCCTCGCTCGTCGCTTGATGATGGCTAGCATGCCGAACGCCGCCCAAGCCGATGCCGAACGCTGTGATCTGCGTGAGATTCAACCCCGCTTCCTCGCTGGCGTGCGTGAGTGCCTGAAGCACCTGCTGGACACTCTTGGCGACGCCCACCCGCAACGGATTGGACGGGCCGGCCAACCCCTGGCCAAGCACGCGGCATGAGTCGTCGGTAATGACGCCACGTGTTTTCGTTCCACCACCATCAACACCAGCCCAATAGTACATGGCGTTGCTCTCCTTGTTCTGATCCGGTGGTGATTCTAAACTACTGCCGGAGGCATTTCAATGAAGGTTTTATCAGGCTTGGATATGCTCATGCACGCGGAGTTGGCGGCGGTTCGCGGTTGCGCTGTCGGGCTTGTATGCAATCAGGCGTCCGTTTCCCATGATCTTCAACATGTCACCGATGTGTTCGCTCAAGCTCACCGACAGGGCGTTTTGCGCCTGCGCGCTCTGTTTGGCCCGCAACATGGCCTGTGGGGACATACGCAGGACAATATGATCGAATGGGAAGGCTATGTTGATCCGCGTCTGGGCGTGCCTGTCTATTCGTTATATGGACGGCATCGCAAACCAACCGCCGAGATGCTCAACGGGATTGACAAGCTGGTCATTGATCTTCAGGACGTCGGCGCGCGCTATTACACCTTTGTTTGGACCGTCGCCCTTTGCCTCGAAGCCTGCGCGGAGCAGGGGATCGAAGTGGTGATCCTGGACCGACCCAATCCGATTTCAGGGCAGGCGGTCGAAGGGTGCTTGCTCGAACCGGCTTATCGTAGTTTTGTCGGGCTTCACCCCCTGCCTGTGCGTCACGGCATGACACTGGGCGAGCTGGGTCGCTACCTTCAAGCAAATTTCTATCCGCGCTGCTCGGTGACGGTGATTCGCATGGAGGGCTGGCAACGCGCGATGTATTACGATGAGACGGGTCGGCACTGGGTGATGCCATCGCCCAACATGCCGAGTGTGGAGACGGCCATCGTCTATCCCGGCATGTGCGTGCTTGAAGCAACCAATTTATCCGAAGGGCGTGGCACAACCCGACCATTTGAAATGTTCGGCGCGCCGTGGCTCGATGGCTGGCAGTTGGCTGAGAGGTTGAATCACGCGGGCTTGCCGGGTGTTTGGTTTCGCCCGCTGGAGTTTCAGCCAACGTTCAATAAGTTCGCCGGTGAGAAATGTGGCGGCGTTTTCATTCACGTTCTGCAAAGAGAGCACTACGAGCCGTTCCTTTCAGCACTGTTCATCCTGAGCGAGATGTTCAAGATGTATCCCGATCAATGTCAGTGGAAGCTGCCGCCCTATGAGTATGAGTATGAAAAAATGCCGTTTGATATTTTGGTGGGCAACGGATGGCTTCGGCAGGAGATCGAAACGGGCGCTTCGATCAGCCGACTGAAAGAAAAGTGGCAAGATGAATTGGCCGAATTTCTCGCGGTGCGCCAGCAATTCTTGCTGTATTGAGCAGATGACGTCGAACATTACGCGCAGGCGATCTTGATGCTATACTGTCGGCCTTAAGCAGGCACACGCCGGAATCAGTATGAACAATCGCGAGAAATACGAGGCGGTCATTGGTCTGGAAGTTCACGCCCAACTGAAAACGGCCAGCAAGTTGTTCTGTGGGTGTTCAACCCGATTTGGCGACGAGCCCAACGCCAATACCTGTCCGGTGTGCCTCGGATTGCCGGGAGCATTGCCGGTGCTCAATCGCAACGCTGTGCTGATGGCTGCCAAAGCGGCGCTGGCGCTCGGTTGTCAGATCAATCCTGTCTCGCTGTTTGCGCGAAAAAATTATTTTTATCCCGATTTGCCCAAAGGCTACCAGATTTCTCAATATGATCGTCCGTTTGCTGAGCATGGTGTTGTGCAGATTGACACGGCTGAGCGTGACGCGCATGGCCGGCCTCTCCAGTGGCAGCAAAAAACCATTCGGTTGACTCGTTTGCATCTAGAGGAGGATGCCGGCAAGTCCATTCATGATGGCAGCGGCGGCTTGAGCGAAGGCGCTTCCTATGTGGATTTGAATCGAGCCGGCACGCCATTGATAGAGATTGTCTCGGAGCCTGATTTTCGCTCCAGTTGGCAAGCCTACGATTACGTTCAGTATTTGCGGCAGACGCTGCAATACGTGGATGTATGTGATGGCAACATGGAGCAAGGCGATTTGCGATGCGATGCCAACGTCTCAGTTCGGTTGAAAGGCTCGGATCAATTGGGAACGAAAGTTGAAATCAAGAATCTCAATTCATTCCGGTTTCTGCAACGGGCGTTGGACTACGAGATTGAACGCCAGATCGCTGTGTTGGAATCGGGCGGGCAACTCAGTCAGGAGACGCGACTGTGGAACGAGCGGGAGAACAAAACGGTGTCCATGCGCAGCAAAGAATATGCGCACGATTATCGTTATTTCCCCGAACCTGATCTTCCGCCGTTGGTGGTTCATCCTGAATGGGTCGCGCGCCTCAAAGCTGAATTACCCGAACTGCCCGGCGCGCGACGGCGCCGGTTTGTCCGGGCCTATGGGCTCTCATTTGACGATGCCACAACACTGACGGCGACTCGTCCATTGGCCGATTATTATGAGGCCGTTGTCAAACAGGGCATTCAACCGCAAACGGCGGCCAATTGGATCATCAGTGAGCTTACCTTTTTGCTTAAGAGCGCTGAGCAAGAGATCACCCAGTGCCGCATCAAGCCGGAAGAGTTGGCCGCGCTGATCAAGCTGATTGAACGCGGCGCAATTAGCGGCAAGATGGGCAAGACGGTGCTACAACAGATGTTCAACACAGGCCAACCGGCTGAGCAGATCATTGAAGCGCAGGGATTGAAACAAGTTTCGGACCCCGATCGTTTGCAGCCGATCATCGAATCTGTCCTCGCTGCTCATGCTCGGGAAGTCGAAGCGTTCCGCGCTGGCAAAGAGCAATTATTCGGGTTCTTTGTTGGTCAGGTGATGAAGGCCACCAAAGGACAAGCCAATCCGCAGTTGGTCAATGAATTGTTACGCCGGTTGCTGCATGGAGATGGAGAATGAGATGGAGATAATACCTTGATCTAATAAAGGAGCTATCGTATGAGTCGAAAGAAAATATCTGTTATTGGCGCAGGCAATGTGGGCGCAACGACGGCGCATCGAATCGCCGATCTGGAATTAGGCGACGTCGTGCTGGTGGACATTATCGAAGGGTTGCCGCAGGGCAAAGCATTGGATTTGGCTGAAGCCACGCCGGTCGTCGGCAAGGACCTGCGGATCATCGGCTCCAACGGCTACATGGAGACGACCAATTCCGACATCGTCGTCATCACCGCCGGCATCGCGCGCAAACCCGGCATGAGTCGCGATGATCTGCTCAATACCAATACGCAGATCGTCAGCGAGGTCACGCGGGAAGTTTGCAAGTACTCACCTGACGCGATTCTCATCGTGGTCTCCAACCCACTGGATGCGATGACGTATGTGGCCTACAAACTTTCTGGGTTCCCCAAGCATCGCGTGATGGGCATGGCCGGCATTTTGGATACAGCTCGCATGCGCTATTTCATCGCTGAGGCGCTCAATGTCTCTGTTGAGAATGTCGTGGCGATGGTCTTGGGCGGGCATGGCGATCAAATGGTACCGCTCTCACGCTACACCAGTGTCGCCGGCATTCCGCTCAGTGACCTGATGCCGCAAGAGCAGATTGACGCAATTGTGCAGCGCACACGCGACGGCGGCGCCGAGATCGTCAAATATCTGAAGACAGGCTCAGCTTACTATGCCCCATCGGCAGCCGTCGTCGAGATGGTGGAAGCGATTATCAAAGATAAGCACAAAATCGTTCCGTGTGCGGCCTATCTGGAAGGGGAATACGGCGTCAATGGTGTCTACCTCGGTGTGCCCGTGAAACTAGGCGCGCGTGGCATCGAGCAGATTATTGAAATCAGCCTGACGTTGGAAGAGCGCGCGGCCTTGCACAAATCGGCTGAAGCGGTCAGGGAGCTGATTGATCTGATCAAGCTATGATGGCAACGATGGCGACCGACATCTTACTGCGTCATGATGAGGTCATGGAGTTGTTGCGACAGACGGGCGCCTTGCGCGAGGGCCATTTTGCCCTGCCCATCGGCATGCATACCAACCACTTCATTCAAATGCCGCTGGCCTTACGCTACTATCGCGTTGCCAAAATCCTATGTGTTGGCTTAAGTCGGTTGCTGCGCGGCTGTCGCGAAGTGGCCACTGCGCTACCGCATGTTTGCGTGATTGCTCCGCCCAGCGGTGGCATCCCGGTGGCCTTCGGCGTCGGCGAGGTGTTGCAGGCCGAGCAAATTTTGTGGGCTGAACAAGCTGAAGGACGGCGTTATCAGTTTCACCAATACATGGGTATCGCTGCCGGCGATAAATGTATTCTGGTGGACGACATCGTGCACACCGGCGATACGTTGCGTGCCATGGTCGAACTGATTCATGAGTCAGGCGGCGAGGTGATTGCCGTCGGCGTGCTGGTTAGTCAACGGCTGGCCGACGTGAATCTCGGCGATATTCCATTTTTCTCTGTCGTGCAAATCCAGACCGACCATTATCCGGCCGACGCTTGCCAGCTTTGCCGGATGAACGTGCCACTGGCCGAGGTACATGATTGGGTGTGACGACGAGGCTGAGCGCCGTCGGAGGATGCCAGCCTGAGAGCGACCTAGCCGGCAGGGGTGAGGGATTGCCTGGGCGGATCAACACGTGGAGTCAGACGATGCCAGCCTGAGAGCGACCTAGGCGGCAGGCGAGGCGGCGCTCGCACGCGTCCGTCCGTGGACCAACGAGGCGCGAGGTTGCCAACAATTCAGCACGAACCGTTGATCTATTGGCGGCGTCGCAGCGGCCATAAGCCGGCGGCGCGCCGTAGTCGGGTTTTATGTGCGCTTCTTGACAAGATCGCTGACACAATTGTATTACTCCCACTCAAAAAAACATGAATGGAATCGTACACCTCATCAGCTCATCGGTTGGCCGCAAGATCATCATGGGCATCACAGGCTTGTTCCTGTGCTTGTTTCTCGTGGTTCATCTTGGTGGCAATCTCTTATTGTTGAAGAATGATGGCGGCGTAGCGTTCAACGCTTATGCCGAGTTCATGGCGACGACGCCGTTGATACGGCTGGCCGAGATCATCTTATTTTTGGGATTTCTCATTCACATTGTGGATGGGATTTCGTTGGCGCTGAAGAATCGCGCCTCTCGCCCAGAGCGATATCGAATGAACGAGGCTCCGGCTAGTAGCAGTTGGTTCTCGCGCCACATGCCGTTGACGGGGATCGTGGTGTTTGTCTTTTTGGTGATCCACCTGAATTCCTTTTTTGTCAAGCATCGGTTTCTGGATCCGGGAAATGAGACCATGTATGAAACCGTGGTGAACTCATTTCAGTCTGGCTGGGGCGGGTTCTACTGGGCATTTTACGTTGTCTGTATGGTGTTCATCGGGTTCCATCTCCGGCACGGCTTCCGCACAGCATTTCTTTCACTTGGTTTGAGTCACCGGCGATTTAGCGCATTGTTGGACACGTTGGCCGTGCTGTTTTCCATTATCGTGCCCGCTGGATTTGCCATGATCCCGATCTATTTCTACTTTGTGAAGCCATGATTTTAGACGCAAAAATTCCTGACGGTCCGATACAGGACAAGTGGTCGAACCACAAGTTCCGCTTGAAGCTGGTCAATCCTGCTAACAAGCGAAAATTTAACATCATTGTTGTGGGCACGGGATTGGCCGGCGCCTCGGCGGCAGCCTCACTGGCTGAGCTCGGTTACAATGTGCAGGCATTCTGTTTTCATGATAGTCCGCGTCGCGCCCACAGCATTGCTGCCCAAGGCGGCATCAACGCGGCCAAGAACTATCAAAACGACGGCGACAGCGTATGGCGGCTGTTTTACGACACGGTCAAGGGGGGCGATTATCGCGCGCGTGAAGCGAATGTCTATCGCCTGGCCGAGCTGAGCGTGAATATCATTGACCAGTGTGTCGCGCAAGGAGTGCCATTTGCCCGCGAGTACGGCGGGTTGTTAGAGAATCGCTCGTTTGGCGGAGCGCAGGTTTCTCGCACTTTTTATGCGCGTGGGCAGACCGGTCAGCAACTCTTGCTCGGCGCCTATCAAGCGATGCTGCGTCAGGTCGAACTGGGACGAGTCACCCTCTTTCCGTTCCACGAAATGCTCGACCTGGTCGTCATAGATGGGGCAGCCAAAGGGATTGTCACGCGCAATTTGATTACCGGCGAGATTCGCTCGCATGCCGCCCATGCTGTGCTGCTGGCCACGGGTGGATACGGCAATGTGTATTATCTGTCAACCAACGCCAAAGGCTCCAACGCTACGGCGATCTGGCGTGCGTATAAGCGCGGCGCGTTTTTTGCCAATCCTTGCTTCACACAGATTCATCCGACGTGCATCCCTGTTTCCGGCCATTATCAATCGAAGCTGACGTTGATGAGCGAAGGGCTGCGCAATGACGGGCGTGTCTGGGTGCCCAAGCAGGTCGGAGATAAGCGCCCGCCTGATCAAATTCCCGAAGATGAGCGGGACTATTTCCTTGAACGCAAATATCCAGCGTTTGGCAATCTGGTTCCACGAGACGTGGCCGCGCGCAGCATCAAGGAAGTATGCGATGAAGGGCGCGGCGTCGGGCCGACCGGCATGGCCGTCTATCTGGATTTCGCCGACGCCATCAAGCGATTAGGGCGACACGTCATCGAGGAACGTTATGGGAATTTGTTTGAGATGTACGAGCGCATCACTAATGAAAATCCTTACCACACGCCGATGCGCATCTACCCGGCCGTGCATTACACGATGGGCGGCTTGTGGGTTGATTACAACTTGATGACAACGATCCCCGGCTTGTATGCGCTCGGTGAATGTAACTTCTCCGATCATGGTGCTAATCGGCTTGGCGCGAGCGCGTTGATGCAAGGGCTGGCTGATGGCTACTTCATCATTCCGTATACGATTGGTGATTATCTGGCCGGACTGGGATTCGAGAAAGTCACCACCGATCATCCAGCGTTCCGCCAAGCGGAACAAGAGGTCCACGAACGAACCAAGAAATTCCTCGCTATTCCGGGAAAGCGCTCTGTGGATGAAATCCATCGGGAGTTGGGCCGCGTGATGTGGGATTACGTTGGCATGGCTCGCAGCGCCGAAGGATTAAGGAATGCCATTGATCGCATCCGCGAGATACGTGAAGAATTTTGGCGCAACGTGCGAGTGCTCGGCCGCGACGATCACCTGAACGAATCACTGGAAAAGGCCGGTCGTGTGGCTGATTTCTTGGAATTGGCCGAGCTGATAGCAGTAGATGCGCTGCTGCGAAACGAATCTTGCGGCGGTCATTTCCGCGTTGAGTACCAGACGCCTGATGGCGAGGCGCTACGCGATGATGAACATTATGCGTATGTAGCGGCCTGGCAGTATCAAGGCGATGATCAACCGCCGCAATTGCACAAGGAGCCGCTCCATTTTGAGTACGTCAAGCTCTCGCAACGCAGTTACAAGTAGGAATTGGTATGAACCTGACATTGAAGATTTGGCGACAACCCAATGCGCATACCCGTGGTCAATTGGTGACCTATTCAATCAGCGGCGTTTCGCCGGATATGTCATTTCTGGAAATGCTGGATGTGCTCAACCAGCAGTTGATTCATAAGGGCGAAGAGCCGGTCGCGTTTTTGAGTGACTGCCGTGAGGGAATTTGCGGCTCGTGCGGCTTGTTCATTAACGGTCGGGCGCATGGGCCATTGAGCGGTACAGCGACGTGTCAGTTGCACATGCGCGCGTTCAAAGATGGCGATACGATTGTCATTGAACCGTGGCGCGCTAAAGGTTTCCCGGTGATCCGTGATCTGGTGGTTGACCGTTCAGCCTTTGATCGCATCATCCAAGCGGGTGGTTATATTTCGGTCAACACCGGATCAGCTCCTGATGCCAATGCTATCCTGATTCCCAAATCAGCCGCCGACGCTGCTTTTGACGCAGCCGCCTGTATCGGCTGCGGCGCTTGTGTGGCTACGTGCAAGAATGCCTCAGCGATGCTCTTTGTCGCGGCCAAGGTCTCCCATCTGGCCTACTTGCCGCAGGGACAACCCGAACGCCGCCGCCGCGTGCTCAATATGGTGGCTGCAATGGATCGAGAAGGCTTCGGCAGTTGCACGCTGACCGGCGCGTGTGAGGTCGAGTGTCCTAAGAAAATTTCTATCTCGCACATCGTCCGGCTCAATCGCGAGTATCTGTCCGCTGTGGTCTCTGACGAGGCCGATTGAGCGAACTAAATACCGATTGTCTTTAGAAACGCTGCTTGCCTTCCTCTGTTGAACCTTCTCATTGCGAGTGAGCGGACCGAACACCGATTGTCTTTGAAAACGCGATGTGCAGTCGCCTGTGACTGCTTTTCAATCTGCGTATTGTTAATCCGCAATCCACATAGAGTAAGGATACCACTTGCGGAGGGAGGGACCACGTTCATGGAAAAGCATGGCGGAAGCTCAACTGCCTGAGCGCACATCTGTGAGCGTCATTCGGCAGTTGGTATAACACCAAATGCACATGGACGACCGTAGAGTGCCGCTTGGCGAGTCCTGCTTGTCTTCTTCGATTCGCTTCATTAGAGCGGTTTGCGACTCAATCTACCCTGGGGGGCGCACTTGCAGCGTGCATGAGCCCGCAGACGGGCGCTGCCCGGGTAAAGGCAATGGAAAATCGCTATTAATAAGAAGCTCATGGAACGCGGATGACACGGATTGGGCTGATCAACGCGGATCAATCGGCGAAAATCCGCCGCATCCGCCTCATCCGCGTTCTATCCAACTCCATGAGCTTAGAGCGGTCTGTGAATGAGTTTACCCTGGGAATGCACGGTTCCAGCGTGCATTAGTCCGCAAGATGTGGGGCACCAGCTAAACGCAACTGAAAATCGCTCTAAACATGACCCTTCTCCGGACTATTGGTATTAATAAGTTGACACAGTGCCGGGGTATGAACATATTCTGTAGCGGAGGTGGATCATGATGAAAAAGGCAATTTCGATGGCTTTGCTAAGCTGTTTGTTGCTGAACGGGTCCGTTTTGGCTGGCTTAAATAGCAAGAAAGCTGCCTATCATGGTGGAACTACTAAAGACAAGGACTTCCCCGGCGCGGAAAAGCCAGTGGAGGGGATCCTGCATACAAATAACGAGCAGAACTTAATCTTTGAGTACGAGCTCAATAAGGTGAAGAGAACATATTCGATTCCGTACAAGCGGATAATTGACATTGAGTATGGCCAAAAGGCTGGCCGAAGAGTAGGTGCAGCGATAGCGACGGCGATTTTAATCAGTCCAGTCGGATTATTCCTACTCTTCTCAAAGAAAAGAAAACATTTTATAACGATTGGGTACAGAGACGCTGAAGGGAAGGAGCAGGTGACAGTATTTGAGCTTGGAAAAGATATCGTGCGGACCACGCTCCCTATACTTGAGGTAAGGTCGGGTAAAAAGATTATTTACCAAGACGAAGAGGCGAAGAAATCTGCTAAAGGTAGCTGAGCTGCTCAATAGGCGTGTTATGAGCACTTGCCGCGCCTAATCCACGCAGCACCAATGCTGCCAGTTCGACTGAATCGGCAACTGACCAAGCTCTCGTGTCCGTTGATAAGGCTTTGGAGTCGAAGTGAGAGTGAGAGAGATCACGGTACGCGAGATAACGGTGGAAGAGAGATGGGTTCGAGAGAAGTAAGTAAGGATGGTACTTCGTGAAAGTCAGGGAGATCATTAAGAGGCTTGAGAAAGATGGGTGGTATCTTGTCGGAACCAAGGTGATTGTGGAAAAGGGAGAAAAAAGTTACGGGGCGTATGTTCCAGATTTGCCGGGTTGTGTGGCAGTGGCTGAGACCAAAGAAGAAGTTCTAAAGCTGATTCGTGAAGCTATCGAATTACATGTTGAAAGCATGAAAGAGGAGGGACTTTCCATTCCTCAGCCGAGGACGATCAGCCAATATGTGGAAGTGTAGAAGCAGCTAGTGAGAGTTTGCCTAACGCCGGGATGGAGCCGACTCGTTACGCTCGCGGCTCATCCCCATCGTTAGCTCGCCCGCCGATGTCGCGTCGCTGCGGCTGGAGCCGAACTTCGTGTATCCGCCGCGCCTGGCCACCTGGATTCGGTTCGTGCTGGCCACGCCGTCGGAATCATCAAGATGAGACTCGTCCAGAAACCACACTTCATGTGTACCAATTCGGGACTAATCTCTTCTTCAGCGATTACCACTCTCGGTTCCAGAACCATCCCGCAGATCGGACAGGAGCCCGGCTCCGATCGCTCGATCTCTGGATGCATCGGACACACATATTCCGTTTTGGTGACGCCAGCTAAGCCCTCAATGGCTCCAATGCCATGCCACAGGCGGGACACGACGCCGTCCTTGCTGGCGAACCTCCGGCGGATGCACGGGGTATGTATATTCGACACTTGTGTCCGCGCGCTGCGGCTGGATGGTATCAGAAGCGACGCCAGACAGATGTTGCCGTGGAGATGCGAGGTACTTATCCGGCTCGGCGCGAAACTTCTCAAGACAGTGGGTACAGCAAAAGAAATACGTTCCTCCCCGATAATCGTAGGATGCGGCGGCGGTGGCCGGGTCCACACTCATGCCGCAGACCGGATCTATGACCCTCTGGCCACTCGTGTTGTGGTGAGGCTCGCTGCTGCCCAAAGCAACCACTTTTTTCTTTGTGGTTCATATCGAACTAAGCTTGCCAGAGCAGGTAAAAGCCCAAGCCAATGAGGATCACACCGCTGAGCCGGTGAACCACTGACCACCAGCGAGTCAGAAATCGCAGTGATAAAAGAAGGTCAGCGCCTGTACCGACAGATACAAGTGGAAGGCCGATTCCCACACCGTAGGTAAAGAGCAATCCTGAGCCATAAAGCACGCTCCCACGACTGGCCGTATGCGAAAGAATCGAAGCCAAAATAGGAGTTGCGCAAGGAAGGATCGCCAGAGAAAAGAACAAACAGGTGAGAAACGCACCGACTGTGCCGGTGCGGATGGGCCGCCAGTGGCGAATCCCTGGTACTTGGATAGTGATGATCCCCAACAAGTGCAAACCCATTACAATCGGTATCACAGCGAGAAGATAACGCACCGCTGGATGCACACCGCCGAATATTCCACCAGCAAGCACCGCGATCAATCCCAAGATCGCCGTGGCCGTCGCAAGCTCGATAGCAAACCACCCCGATAGCCACGCGCACCGCTTCATCGTGGGTTCACAGTATCCACCCAAGTAGCCAACGAGCGCCGGGACCATCGTGTAGCAGCAGGGATTGAAGCCGGTCACCAGTCCGCCCATAAACGTCAGCACAAAGGCGGTCAGGGAGCCGAGTTCGATGTTCTGTGGGTTCATTGTAACGTTCCTTTCAAACGCTCCAGCGCCTGCTCAATACGCGCGGCCGTTTGACTGTCCTCACCTTCAAAGCGTTCCTCGACCACGCCCGTTGGCGATACAAGCAAGATCGTCGGCAGCACCCGGACCTGATATTGCTCCATGATACTTTTCTCGCGCTCAACATCTGGCCGCCGCACCTCCACTTTCCCAGCCATCTCTCTCTCAGCTCGATCCGCATAGGCGTAGATGCGGCGGCAACCTTCATCTTGATCTGAGGGGTCATGGAACAGATAAAAAACGGGTTTGCCTTGCGTGCTTTTCGAGAGTGTCGTAGTCGTAGCTGACGGCGGTTGAGGCTGTTGCCTTCTGCTTGTCAGCTTTACAGCAATAACGGCAACCACGGCCACAATGATCAGAATCAGAATAACTCGCTTCATGGCTCAATGCTCCTTTCCACTCGCCGTGAGGCGACGGCGCCACCTTCATAAACATTTCCCGTTGCCCCATCCTGGACGTATTTGAATCCGTGCTTCATGCTCAGTTCCGCCCGCTCCAACTCTTTTCCCAAATAGGCGGCATGAGAGAGCTGCGTGACCCAGCCGTTTTTGATGATCGTCCAGTAGAGGCTCCTGGCCGTGTCGCCTTCGATGATCCTTAAGAGCCGGTTATCGTAGGAGTAATGCTCCACAAGGATCACCTTTCTTTCCGGTTGCGGAAGGATGACGAAATAACCGGCTTCGTCCATCTCAACGTGGGTCGGCTCTTCCGCTTGAATGAGCGGCGCGGCGGAAATCCGAATGGGCTTGGCTTCTTCAATGTACTTGCCGCGTCCACAGGATGAACTGAGCCCCTTCGAGAGTTCTTTGAGTTTTTCGATGATGAGCTTCACATCTTCGCATCCGATCAGGTCTACAACCCGCACTTGTTCTCTGAAGGCTTCCACTTCATCGCGAGTGACGTTCTTCAAAATGGGACGCTTCCCCGGAGAACCTATTACCCTCATGCTCTCATCAACACCGTTTTTCCACAACGCCAGAAATGTGCTGCCGGTCCGGTGCCCTTGAGGTTCTTTGCCAACCAGAAGAAGGAAGCGAATGGTCGGATTGGTGATCGTGTTCTTGATGACCTTATCAATGCCAATGTTTTCTGTCTCCGTCTTTCCAACGATGCAAAGTTCTCTCGGCCTCAGGCGGGCCAGCGCCTCGGCCAATTCCACACTGGCCAGAGTCGAGACCGCGACTGAACAACTTGGACCATCACAAAAAGCAAAATACTCTCCTGGCACCGGCGGCCATATCTGCTCTCTCACGTTAAAGGCGCAACTTAACGATTGAGCTTCGGCGGCTTCAGGAACAGCTTGATGAAAAACGTTCATCGCTACGGCCGGGAAGCAGTACTCGCACCCCAGGCACGCATACTTGATCGGTTCCATCTGTTTCAGCCAGGATCCGATCTGTTTCAGCAAATCCGAAGCAGCTTCGCTTTTGAGTGTGGGAAGAGCGGACTCGATCTTTTCCAACGTCTCCTTCATGCAGCCACACTGCCGGCATTTGGCCAAGCCCATGCCCGCTTGTAATTCGGCTCGGATTTTCTCACTCGGCTCTTGACCAGTCATAGCATTTGCTCATCGGCTCACCAATGCCATTTCGCGTTTCGTCTTCTACCGCACTCTCTTGGCCGTCCTACCTGGCAGCAACCTCTCCTTTTGTATCCCGATAAGGCATTTCCCGCCGACGCGAAGGCGCAGGCGCTTCTTCAGCTCTCGCTCGTCCCTCGCTACCAGAGTTCTTGGGATTAACGCGAGGGTGTCAAAGAGGGCTTGCATGAATGGCTCATCAGCATCAGGTAACAAGTAATAGACCCAACGGCCCTCCTTCCGCTCGGTGATGAGTCCCGCCTGCTTCAACACCTTCAAATGCTTGGAAACGTTGTACTGGGGCACTTCCAGCGAATCAACCAGTTCGCAGACACACAGCCCATTCTCAGCGGCCATCAGTAGGTGCATGATGCGCAGCCGCGTTTCATCGCCCAGGGCCTTAAAAATTTCGATATACTCGTTCATTGCTCGAATGCTTATATGCGCTATGAAGCATATTTCTACTCTCCGACTTGTCAAGGGCATTCTCAACCATCCATTGATGTGTCGAACTAAGTAGGTGGACAAACGTCCTGGGACATTTTGGGAGGGACAGGACGTTTCGGAGTGCGGTGACATGTCACCGCTTTCCGACCAAAGCTGCGACACGTCGCAGCACTCTAAAAACGCCACGAACTTTTGCCACGTTGCTTAGAAGCGGCCTCATAAATACCTCGGTTCGCTATAATCACGAATTATGGCAAGACGAGAAGAATTATAGCGATTTTTAATTGCCTTTACTCGGGGAGCGCCCGCCTTGCGGGCTCATGCACGCTGGAGTGTGCGCTCCCAGGGTAGATTGATTCACAAACCGCTCTAAAGCAGTGCAATTAACGATGGATATTGCCTGGGCGCCAAGCAATTCAGCGCAAGCCATTAGGCTTCACACCGGCCGCCATCCGGCATGTAGATAGGCCGGGCAAACAGGCGCACGCAGTCTGTTCCGGCGATGGCTCAATGTGACTGCCCTCACCGCGCTTCTTCAATGATCTGAAGCACGATGCTTTCTACCTCCGACGCCAAACCTTCAATCCCGGCGTGAGGGAAGAACTGTGCAATCGAAGTCGGCAGCAACGTGCTGATGTGCGTCCGACCGCCGGCGACATACACACTGATGGGGCAGGGCAACATCAGCGAAATCTTCACGTCCTTGTCGAGCACCTGGCTCGCGTACTTGGCATTGCAGATTTCGATGATCTTCAGCGGCTCGCGTGGGAATCCCTTTTCTGCCAATGTCGCCGCCACATCGTGTGTGGTCAGCACGCGGAATCCCTTCTCGGCTGCCTTCTGCTCGATGGCCGTGACGGCCTCATCAAACGATTTCTCAGTTGTGACTGTCTTCTCAAATGCGTTCATCGTTGTCCTCCTGGAAAATGACTGGGAGCGCACGCCTCTGGCGTGCCGGTTGAGCCCGCTGGAAGCGGGCGCTCCCAGGTTTCTTCGTTCGGGATGTGCGCGACCACATGAGCATTCCTCTGAATTGATTGTTGCGTGCTACGTAAAAGCCCTCTCGCTTTCGTCTAGATCGCTCCTTCCCCTCGCTCGCCGGTTCGGACTTAATCACGTCATCCACTGTCGAGATGAAGATTTTTCCTGTCGCCCGGAGTGCCGATGTGGTGTGCGCTCGAATGGTGCGAACAACCGCTTCGGCAATCTGCTCGAGCATGACAAGTTTAAATTAACTTTCTTACCATATCCACACATCCAACGGCTTCAACCCTGACGGGGTCGCACCGCTGCATGAGTTGAACCCTTTCAAGGTTGTTCGAGGCGAAGCTGCCTCACCACTTGGCTTCAGCCGCACCGCTGCATGACTTGAACCCTTTCGAGGTTGCACTGGAGGGAACTGCCAATCCAGCAGCGTTGCGACCGGCTATTGAATCAGTCCCCTTCGGGGACTTCTTCTACCAAATGCACTGCACAGAACATCGGAGACAGATGCTTGGGACGTTCTGCTCCTGTGCTCCATCGCGTTTCATCAAACATGACCGTTCTCCGACTCTTGGTATTATGACCCCTAGCTTCTGGCTTCTGGCTCAAACATGGCCTTTCTCCGGATCGTTGGCATCGTCATTTCAGTTCGGATTTCTACCCGACCTGCTTCTTCTCAAACCAACGATAAATTGTGGGGAGAACCAGCAGCGTGAGCAAGGTGGAGGTGATGAGGCCGCCGATGACGACCGTGGCCAGTGGACGTTGCACTTCGGCCCCGGCGCTGGTAGAAAGCGCCATCGGAGCAAATCCGAGACTCGCCACGAGCGCCGTCATGAGCACAGGGCGCAAACGAGCGAGAGCGCCTTGCACAATGGCGTCATCAAGCGACAGACCCTGCTCGCGGAGTTGACTGATGAACGTCACCATGACGATGCCGTTGAGCACAGCCACGCCAAACAGAGCAATGAAACCGATGCCTGCCGAGATGCTAAAAGGCATGCCTCGCACCATAAGAGCAAAGATGCCGCCCGTCAGTGCCATCGGCACATTCAGATAAATGAGCAGAGCCAGACGGACAGAGCCAAAAGCCATGTAGAGAATGACGAAGATCACCAAGAGCGTGAGCGGCACTATCACGGCCAGCCGCTGCGTCGCCCGTTGGAGATTCTCAAACTGGCCGCCCCACTCCAGATAGTATCCGGCAGGCAGGCTCACCTGATTGCCGATGCGCTGCTGCGCCTCGGCGATGAAACTGCCCAGGTCTCGGCCTCGCACATTGCACTCGACCACGATGCGGCGTTGAATGTCTTCACGGCTCACCTGAGCTGGGCCGCTATTGAGTCGGATGTCGGCCAGTTGCGCCAAGGGGATCAATCGCCCCTGTGAATCAGCCACCGGAATGTTGGCCAGCGCCTGCGTATCTGCGGCCACCGCCTCCGGCAGCCGCACGATCAGATCAAAGCGTCGCTGCCCTTCAAAAATAGTGCTCACCACTTTGCCCACGCGAGCCGCTTGAATCACATCCAACACATCCGCCGCATTGATCCCATACCGCGCAATCCGCTCGCGATCCACCACGATGCGGATCATTGGCAATCCAGCAATCTGTTCTGCCTTCACATCGGCCGCGCCAGGCACGCGGCTCAGGACGCGGACAATCTCATCGGCTTTCGCTTTGAGCACGTCGAGGTCTTCGCCGAAGACTTTCACAGCGATGTCGGAACGCACGCCCGCGATCAATTCATTGAAGCGCATTTCAATCGGCTGCGTGAAGCCGAAGCCGGAGCCGGGCACCTGGCGCGCCAGCGCCTCGTTCATCTTTTCGATGAGTTCCTCTTTGGTCCCGGCTGTCGTCCACTGGCTGCGGGGCTTCAGGATGACGAAGACGTCCGACAGCTCGATGCCCATCACGTCTGTGGCTACTTCTGGGCTCCCTGTGCGGGAGACGACTTTGATCACTTCGGGGAACTGGCTGAGCACCCGCTCGATGCGCATCGTCGAAGCGACCGATTCACTCAAAGCCACGCTCGGCAACCGCCAAGCATGCAACGTAATGTCTCCCTCATCCAGCCGGGGAATGAACTCCCGGCCAAGCCACGGAACGAGCGCAAGACTTGTCAGAAAAGTCGCGACGGCCACGGCCACGGTGATCCTCGGATGTGAGATGACCCGCTGTAGTGTCGGCGCGTACACATGGCGCATCGCCCGCATCAAAAAGGTCTCTTTTTCACTCACCTGCCTGGTCATGAAAAACGAGACGAGCACCGGCATCAGCGTCATGGCGAGAATGAGCGCCCCGATCAGCGCGAATACCACCGTATAGGCCATCGGCTTGAACATCTTGCCTTCGATGCCCACCAACGACAGGATCGGAATATAAGCGGCAATGATGATCATCTCCCCGAACTGACTAGCACGGCGCACTTCCACGCAGGCGTTGCGAATGACTTCGATCCGCTCCGTTGGCGTCAGCATCCGTCCGAGTGCTTGGGCCCGTTCGGCCAATCGTCGCATGCAGTTTTCCACAACGATGACTGCTGCATCTACGATCAACCCGAAGTCAATGGCACCGAGGCTCATCAGATTTGCCGAGACGTGAGCTGTGCGCATGCCGGTGAAGGCCATGAGCATCGAGAGAGGGATGACGGAGGCCACAATCAGCCCGGCGCGGACATTCCCCAGAAAAAGAAAGAGCACAGCAATGACCAGCAATGCGCCTTCAACCAGGTTGTTGCGGACGGTGCGAATGACGCGGCTGACGAAATCCGCCCGGTCATAGAACGGCACAATGCGCACCCCTGGGGGCAGCGACGGTTTGATCTGCTCAATCTTCTGCTTGACGCGCTCGACCACCTGGTTGGCATTCTCGCCGGCGAGCATTTGGACCATGCCGATGACGGTCTCCCCTGTCCCGTGAGCCGTCGCCGCGCCGATGCGGAGCATCGCGCCTTCGCGCACCTGGCCAAGCTGGCGCACGTAAACAGGTGTCCCATCGGCGCCGACGTCCACCACGACGTTTTCCACATCGTGCATGTTACGAACGAGCGCTTCGCCGCGAATGATATACTGCTCTTGGTTGTGCTCGATGTAACCACTGCCGGCGTTGGCGTTGTTGCGTTCCAGGGCTTCAAAGACCTTACTGAGAGGGATGCGGTAGGCGACGAGTTTCTGTGGGTCAATGACCACATGATACTGCTTGGCCAGTCCGCCCCATGCGTTGACTTCAACCACACCCGGCACGGAGCGGAGGCGGAACGCAATCTGCCAGTCCAGGATCGTGCGCAGCTCCATCGGGCTGTAGCCGTCGCCTTCGACGGTGAAGTGGTAGACTTCTCCCAACCCCGTTGTGAGCGGACCCATTTCCGGTCGCCCGTATTGTGGCGGGATTTGCTCGACAGCTTGTTGGAGGCGCTCGTTGACCAACTGCCGCGCAAAGTACCGGTTGACGCTCTCCTCGAAGATCACCGTGACGGCGGACAGGCCATAGCGCGAAACCGAGCGAATCTCTTGCAGGTCAGGCAATCCGCTCATGGCCGCCTCAATGGGATAGGTGATGAACTGTTCCACCTCCACCGGTCCCAGCGCGGGCGCTTTGGTGAGTATCTGCACCTGCACAGGCGTGATGTCAGGGACCGCGTCAATGGTCAGCCGTTGCAAGTTGTGGACGCCGACGCCGATGACCAGCAGTGTGAGCACAACGATCAGGAAGCGATACGTCAGTGAGAGTTCGATGATGCGATGCATCGTCAGTGCCCCTCCTCTCCGCCGATCTGCTCGCGCAGCAGCGCGGACTTCACGTAAAAGCTTCCTTGCGTCACCACAGCCTCGCCGGCTTTCACGCCGCTTTTGACCTCAACCCAGCCATCGCTTTGAGCTCCCAGTTGGACCTCGCGCCGTTGAAATTGTGTGTCATTGAGTCTGACGAAGACCACCGACTGGTTATCAATCTGTTGTACCGCTGACGTGGGAATCATCACGGCCTCCCGGCCTATCGGTGTGGGAATGTGGATCGTGGCGAACATGTCCAGTTTCAGGCGAGCTTGTAGGTTGCGAACCTCGCAGCGGACCTTGGCCGTGCGTGTCTTCGGATCGAGAACGTCGCTCACATAGGTGATCGTCCCGATGAACGTTTCGCCGGGATAGGCGTCCATGACAATCTTCACGTCCTGACCCTTGTGAACAGAAGCGATGTCTTTCTCATAGACATCGGCTTGCACCCAGACGGTTGAAAGGTCAGCGATGGTGAGCAGTTCGCGATCAGTGTTCACCACCTCGCCTTCAGCGACATCGTACTTAATCACGACGCCGTCGAACGGCGCGCGCAAAACACTGTGCGACGCTTCGCGGTGATAGTCTGCGTGGCGCAGGTTGGCCACGTGCGCTACATCTGCATCGGTCAGCCCGAAGCGATGCAGCTTCTCCTCAACCTGAGCGATAGTTGCTTTCTGGCTGTTGATCGCAGCTAGCGCGTTCTTGTACTCAGCGTTTCGCCGCTCGTATTCAGCTCTGGCAACGGCTCCAAGCTCGACCAGATTTTGCGCTCGTTCGAGCGCCTGTTTTGCGACTTCAGCCTCCGTACTCTTCTGCTCGAGCACAGCCAACGCCTTCAAGAAGTCGCCGATCAATTCGCCTAATTCGATATTGTCGTAGGCCAGGAGCGGCTGCCCGGCGCGCACGCGGTCTCCGAGCCGCACATAGACTTTCTCAATCCGACCGCGAGCGAGCGGGCGAATATGTCCGACGCGCGTCTCGTTCGGGCCGACGACGCCGGTGGTTTGAATCGTTTGCACGAGCGTTTTGGTCTGCGCCGTTTCGATCTTCAAGCCGATATTACGCTGGGCGGCAACATCGAGCGTCACGATATGAGTATCAGCCGCTTCGACATGTTCCTCACCGCCTGCCTCTTCAGGGGGCAGGCTGGCGCGCAACCAGAGCACGGTCGAAACCATCAGCACGATCAGGACGAGAACAGCCAACGCCCACTGTTGATTCCTTCGGTCTTTCCATTGCCGAAAAAATGGTCTCTTTTGCTGACTCATACGGAACCTCCTTCACCTGATCGGTGCGCCGACGGCGCGTTCCAGTTCGACCAGCGCCAGGTAGTACTCCTTGAGCGCCTCAGTGTAGGCCTTTTGCGTGTCAATCAGTCGTCGCTGCTCGTTGATGACATCTAGCAGGCGCAGTTCACCAAGATTGTACCCGGCGCGGATGATGCTCACATTCTCCTGTGACTGCTTGAGGATTCTCTGATTGAAGACGTCCAACGCTTGACGCGCTGTCTCGCAGCGGCTATAGGCCGCACGGACTTCGCGCCGCACGACCTGCTCGATAAACTGTCGGCGCAACGCGGCGGCTTGGCGTCGCGCCACAGCGGCTTGAATGCTGCCTTGATTGCGATTGCGCATGGGCAGCGTGATGGACACGCCAGCGGTGAACACATTATCGGCATCACGAATTTGAGCGAGTGTCCCAGCTCCGCTCAATCCAAACTGATCGAAGCGCGAGTTCACACGGGTGTAGCGAGCAAAGCCGATCAGATTGGGGATGGCTTCCGCGCGTGCCAGTCGGAGTTCGGCGTCAGCACGTTGCTCTTCCACTCGCGCTGCTTTCAACTCAGGTCGTTCTGCAAGTGCCCGCTCTGTCGCTTCGGCAAGCGAAATCCTGACCGGCGGCATGCTCAGATCGCCGCTGAGCCGGAGCGCTTCATCCAGATTCATTCCGGCGAGCGTCTTGAGTTCCAGAATGGCGCGAGCGACGTGATTTTCAAGAACCAGCCGATCGGCATCGAGACGCCCGACCTCCACCTGAAGCAATCCTTGTTCAAACGGCGCAGCTTCACCTTCGCGCACACGGGCAACAGTGATCTGATAGCCGTGCTGATTCAGTGCTAAGAGTCGTTCGGCGATTTCCAGATTCCGCGCGGCTGCCAGCGCTTCGCCGTACCGCGCTTTGATCTCCGCCGTCAGTTGGCGCTCACGCTCGGCGATCTCCAGTTGAGCGAGTTCGATCCCAAGCTGCGCCACTTCCATCCGCCGCTCTCGTTTCCCACCAAGCTCAAATGTATGGGCGTAGCCAAGCGTCAGTTCGCGCTCGCCCGGGCTGCCCAAGATGGACCCATTGCTCACACTTATTTCAATGCCGGGATTAGGGCGGAATTTGGCCTGGACAAGGAGTCCTTGAGCTTCCGTCACCCGTTGACGGGCAGCCAACAACTCAGCGTTGTGCGCGAGCGCCTTTTGTGCAATTTCCTCCACACTCATGCCTCCCACCGGATCAACATACTTTGTGAAGGAAACCGCCATGTTCAAGTTCACTGTTGGATCAAAACCTCCTTGATCAGATCGCACGTTCACCGATGGAGATTGTGCCTGGATATGAGGCACAGTCAGTAGGATTGCTGAATAGCAAACCAAGACGATGTGAACAGACTTCTTGAGCCACTTCGGTTTCATACTCACCTCGTACTCCATGTAAACCGAGCCGTTCGCTCGGCCATCAATCGGAGGCCACTCAACGCTTCCTTCATTCGAGAGGTGAAGGACACCACGCTCGGCGTCTGCCTCCGTTAAATTGGACTCATACGCCGCTGCCTATCGCAGCGAGATGATCGTCGAGTTTTAAGCGGTGAGATTAGGAGAATCGCGGAGGATGATACGGTGGGTCGCCCGTGGGTGACATCGCGTCGTCACTTCTTTCGACGGGTACTTTCACAGAACCTTCCTCGTCAGGAAAAACAAATATCAACTGTGGGACTACATGATGGCAGCAACAAAAACATTCATCTTTCAACGGTGTCTCCGGCCAAGGAGGCCGCTGGTGCTCATCAGCAAGCATGGTTGAAGGGAGATTCTGGCTTGCGCAGCTTTTGGTGACCATCGCCAGCATCGGCATCCCTTGCAGTTCCTCCGGGCAAAGTCCCGGCGTCAATAAATCAGTTGCCGGAATTAAGAGCAAGATTATGACCACTACCAATCGGATCATATATTGGCGGCCTAAACTAACACACCTGGCCGGCGGGGTCAAGAACGTGCGGGCCTTTCGGCGTTTTCAGGCTCACCGCGTGGAGAAACGCGGGGTTGACAAAAAGGGCAGCCTGTCACACACTCAGGCATTCATCTGCTAGACATCTGATCGCAGCCGGCTATGCCTCTGGGCGGTGTATGAGCTTCATGGCTACTAAGGACGTGCGGACGACAATGAGCTATAAGCACGTGTTGAACCGTGGTGGAAAAGGCATTCGGAGTCCGGTTGACAGTTCTAAGAAGAGGGCAGAGGTTGTACGGCAACCATAGATGTCGAAGTAATCAGAGAAATCAGGTTGAGTTCATTGGCAAAGAGAACTTAACAACTCACAGACCTGGTGTCTTAGGCCGACAGAATGTAGCCTAAGAGTGTTATGTGAAAACCAACTAATCAATAATTAGCTAACGCAACGTGATTGCGACGTCGGTTCTTAAGGAGATAGTCCGATGTTGAAGCGAATTGATGTAAAAGAAGCGCAAGCGCGGTTCCAAGAGCTGCTTGCCCAGATGGCCTCAGGCGTTGAATGGATCCTCACTGATGGGATGACACCTGTTGCCCGTCTTGCACCCATCTCTGCTCGTGTAGCAGGCTTACACGCGGGAGCAGTTTGGATAAGCCCTGATTTCGATGAACCTTTACCTGATGAATTCTGGCCAGGCAACGCATGAAGTTATTGCTGGACACACACACGTTCATCTGGTGGGATAGTGAACCTGCCAAACTTTCGCCGCGCGTTTTGGCACTGTGTCAAGATCGCCAGAATGTTCTGCTACTCAGTGTAGTCAGTATTTGGGAGATGCAAATCAAGTCTGAACTGGGGAAGTTACGGCTGGCTTTGTCCCTGAAAGAGATTGTTGAAAGTCAACAGCAAACGAACAATATCGAAATACTGCCGATTACCTTGGAGCATGTGCTGGCGTTGGAGAAGTTGCCTGCGTCTCACAAAGACCCCTTTGACCGTTTGTTGGTAGCACAAGCAATGGTAGAGGGGTTGGTGTTGCTCAGTGCAGACCCCAACATTACCAAATATTCCATTCAAGTTGTATGGTGAGCAAAATGGCGCGCTGGCGAACAAGCGTTTCCAGCAGACGCCTTGTTGCACTTGGTACGGCTGAAACGCGAACCGTTCACTCAACCGCGTGCCGTCGGGTGAACATGGCGCCGGATGAGCCGTGCTGGCGCAGGCGCCTGCGGCTGTAACCAACGCTTAGGCGGCTACGGAGGAGTGAAATGGAATACGTGAAGTTTGAAAAGGTTTCGCTCAAGAACCACCCCCAACTCAACGAGCGTTGGGTGCAGGAGCGTATCGCAGAGGACCCGACAATATTAGGGCTTGGAGATGTTGTTCTATAAGGATAAAGAACGAATCCAGCCACGCGCAGGGCGGCTTGACCTACTCTTGCAAGACGCAGAATCAAGCAGACGTTACGAAGTCGAGATTCAACTCGGAAGCGTAGATGAAAGCCACATCATTCGAACCATCGAGTACTGGGATATTGAGCGCAAACGTTACCCACAATATGACCACACTGCGGTCATCGTCGCTGAAGATATCACAAGCCGCTTTCTAAACGTGATTAGTTTGTTCAACGGTGTGATCCCTCTTATAGCAATACAAATGAGTGCTCTCAAGCGTGGTGATGAAGTGGGTCTAGTATTCACAACTGTTGTTGACCAAATGTCTCTTGGGCTCGTAGGCGAAGATGAAGAAGTGCGAGAGACAACTGACCGTGCCTATTGGGAAAATCGCGGGTCAAGGAAAACTGTGGCAATGGCGGATCAATTGCTGGAAATTGCAAAGCAATTTGACGCGTCGCTTGAACTCAAATACAACTAATTCTATATCGGGTTAGCGAAACACGGGCAGCCCAGCAACTTTAGATATTCAGACCCAAGAAGGGGTTCATCAGGTTTGAGCCTAGACTGAAGAATTCACCTGAGATTCAAGAGAGCCTCGAAAACGCAGGACTTGATGTTATGGACTATGACACGCGCTGGGGACGTTACCGAATCAGACTACAACCAGGTGAGATTGAAAAGAATAAGCAAGTGCTGACTGAAGTTATCAAGAAGGCGTATGAAACTTCGAGCGAAGAATAAACGCCGCATAACAACGGCGTTTTCAGGCTGCTTGTCTTGACAGGGAAATGAGGCCGTCCGTATACTAACGCCTTTTTCAAAACAGAGGAAAAACGCATGGCACATCATAAGTCAGCAATCAAAGCAATAGCTCAGAATGAAAAACGGCGTGAAATCAATCGCCGGAACCTGAGTCGCATGAGAACAGCGATCAAGAAACTGCGGGCGGCAATTGCTTCCGGCGACGCAAACGCCGCTCAACGCCTACTGGGTGAAACAGTCTCCGTCATTGACAAATCCATCCATAAGGGCGTTGTCCATCGCAACGCCGCTGCGCGCTACAAATCAAGGTTAACCATGCAGGTCAACAAACTGGTCGCCCAGAAAGCGTCCTGATTAAACGTCCATGTCGTCGCCCGAACCGGCAAGAATGCCGAGAGTCGTTGCAAAGCTAAGTGGGTGGACAAACGTTCTGGGACATTTTGGGAGACGGGACGTTTTGCAGTGCGGTGACGTGTCACCGCTTTCCGGCCAAAGCTGCGATACGTTGCAGCACTCCAACAACGCCACGAACTTTTGTCACGTTACTTAGAAAGCATCTTGATCCCACGTCCGTTTGTTGTTTGCTGAGCATGGCCTAAACCGGCGTGTGCAAGCTCAATGAGCCGCTGATGAACAACCCGCTGCATTCAGTCCACTCATACACATTGCCGTTTGAAAAGCCCGCCTTCATGGCGGATAGAAGCCAGAATCACTACTGTCAATCGCATCAATAAAGCGTTACCGCTTGAAAACGGTCGCAGCCCAAACGAGAACCCATCAGGGATTGACTGTCAATCGCATCAATAAGCGTTACCATTTGAAAAACCCTCCTTCGTCGCAGATAGAGAGCTACGGAATCCGAAGCCGTAAATCCGCAATCCGCATTCCCCAGTCCGCAATTCGTCTCGGTCACGCTGCTTGCCTCACGCCGGCGTTCACCTGCCGTGTTGGTGGGTTGCCAACCTGAACGGCTCTCCTGGAACTCCTCGCCGTCAGGCAATCGCCGGCTTGCCTTCTGCCGGAGCGATTGGTTAGCGTTGCTGCATGAGCCATGATGCAACCGTGCAAGAGCCGCAGGTGTCAGTTGTCATTCCCACATTTAACGAAGAGCGTCACATTCGAAGTTGCCTGCGTTCCATCCTGAGTCAGCATACGCGCGTCAGTTTTGAAGTCATCGTCGTAGACAGCTCTACGGATGCGACGCCACAGATCGTTCAAGCGGAATTTCCTCATGTTCGGCTCATTCGGCGCGATCAGCGCACGTTTCCTGCCGAGGCACGCAATCTGGGCGTTGAGCGGAGTCGTGGTCAGGTGGTGGCGTTTGTGGATGCTGATTGCCGGGCTGACGCCTCATGGATTGAGGCGATTGTTGCCGCTCACCAACAACCTTATCTTGCCGTTGGCGGGTCTGTCTCATTGGCGCGTCCCTATACGGTCGCCGGCGCTGCGTTGTTTGCCATCGAGTTCTCGGAGTACCTGCCCAGTGGATCGCCGCGAGAGGCCCGCTGGTTGCCCTCGTGCAATTTGTCTGTCAAGCGTGAGGCGTTCAACCGATATGGTGGATTTCCCGTCACGATGGAGGCTTCGGAGGACATCATCTTCACACGGCATCTGGCCGTCTGCTCCGGCGTGCCATTATGGTTTGATCCGCGCATCCGCGTCGCTCACATGAATCTAAATTCGATGGAAGACATGCGGCGCCGATTGCGAAAACTTGGCTACTGGTCGGGTCGGTCTCGTCATTCAGGACTTGTCGCGGGCAAATTCCTATCGCGCCTTCCATTTCTGACACCGCTGCTCGTGCCATATCGGCTGACGGTGATCATCGGACGGTTGCTCCGCCGCTTGGTCGCTGATTGGCGATTGGTGCTGTGGAGCGTCGTATGTTGGCCGCTGCTGACCTATGCGCTGTGCGTGTGGGCGAGCGGATTTCGTCGTGGTGTGAGCGAGCCGCTCGAGGAAAACCGGCGCAGCGACACGCCCGATCATTTTTAATTCGTCAGAGAGATTGGCTGGCACGCGCTTGTCTTCGACCTGTATGAGCTGCTCGCAAAGCATGCGAAAAACTGCTACACTCGGATGCCGGCTCTTATGCCCATCTTTAGCCGTCACAATCCGCTGGTCAAGCGATATCGCCAAGTGCGGGTCGGCGTGGATCGCCACAGCTTCTTCCTTGAAGGAATTCGCCTGATTGAAGACGCGCTGCGCTCCCGGATCACCCTGGACTCGGTTATGGTCGCCAGAGATTTGCTAACCAATCCGGCAGTGGCCAAACTGGTTGGTGAATTGACACGGCAGGGCATTCGTTGCGAGGTGACCTCGTGGGAGATTCAGGAGTATCTCAGTGATGTGCAAACGCCCCAAGGGATCGTGGCCATTGCCCCGCGCCGACAATGGAGTATCGAAGAATTATTCGAGCGCATGTGTGGCCCCGCGTTGCTGATGGTGGTGGAAGGATGGCGTGATCCGGGAAACCTGGGGACGATGTTGCGCGCAGGAGAAGCGCTGGGATTGCACGGCGTCATCACCACGCCGCACACGGTTGATCCTTTTTCACCGAAAGTCATGCGCGCCTCGATGGGATCAGCCTTACGTGTGCCGGTGATTGATCGTATACGGCTGCATGCGGTGTTACCGTCGCTTGAGCAACGTGGGCTGCAGATTTTGGCTGCCACTGTGCAACGCGGAGAGACGATCACGACCGTTGATCTGACCAAGCCAACGGCCGTGTTAGTGGGCAATGAGGCCACTGGCCTATCACAGGAGGCGGTGGCATTGTCACATCAAATCATTAGCATTCCGATGAAGGCGTCGGTGGCGTCGTTAAATGCTGCGATGTCGGCAACCATTATCCTCTATGAGGCCGCGCGGCAACGAGGGTTCGCCGTTTCCGAGTAGTTGCGATGGGCGGGTTGGTATGCACGGCGTCAGTCAGTTTCGCCACGACGCGCGGCGCAATCTCACTTTACGACTATGGAACAGTTCTTACGCCGATGGGTTGAAAAGCTCGGAACACGCGCCGATGCATTGCTGGGGCGCAGTGGCAGTGGGGCCACGTTCGACTCGCTAGTTCCGGCTCTCTATCAAGCGATTGAGTCGCACCTGACAGCCGATCAACATGGCGTCAAACGGGTGTTTGCCGGGCGATTGCAGGTGGCTTTCAGTGAGCCGCTCTTCTCCCAACTGGATGAGGAGATGATCGAATCGCTTCGTCAAGAGTTGATCGAAACCGCCCGCTGTTATGTGCGCGATCATCGTTATCAATTGGGGACTAAGTTGGTCATAGAGATCGTGGGTGATCCATCGTTACGCGAGCCGTTTGCGCTGCGTGTGGCTGCGCCGCCATCCATCCAGCCGGCTCAGCAATGGTGGCTCCAACGAGAAGACGGTCGAAAGAGTTTGCTTTCGTTAGGCCAGGCTGATGCGCCACGCCGGGTGACGCTTGGTCGAGCCGGCGATAATGATATTGTCGTAGCTGACCCAACAGTCTCTCGGTTCCATGCCGCATTATCACTCAACCCGCGAGGGGAGATTCTCGTATCCGACCTTGGCAGCGCGAATGGGACATTTGTCAACGGGCAGCGGGTTGTAGAGACGCAGGCGCTGCATCTTGGCGACGAGCTGACGCTGGGCAGTGTCTCGTTTATCTTGATTCAGGAATAAGGGAGTGTGCTGGAAACCAGGTTCTTGACGATCATGTTTCTCATCAGCCTGACGGTCTGTGTCGGGTTGTTGCTCGCTCTGAGCTGGCAGGAGCGAGCTCGGTGGCGCAGCCGCTTGACAGCGGCGACGACGCTGCCGCGTGAGCCGGCTGCGTGGCTGCGTTGGATCGGCGTGATGGCCTGTGTGCTCTATGTCGGGTTGATGAGCATGCATGGTTACTGGTCGTTCTTCGCAGCCGGCCCACTGAGTGAGGATGCAGTCTTTGTTCAGCAACAACAGCGTCGGGACGTGCGGCATCGCCGGATTGAAGAGATTGGGCTGCGCGGATGGATTTTTGATCGGGCTCACAGTGTAGCCAGCGGCTTGGCTGGGTATCGCTGGGACGGAGGCAGCATGAAGCGCGTCTATATGCTCGGCCAGAAGGCGGTGCATGTGGTCGGTTATTCCAGCATGTTGCGCAGTCGGAGTGGAATTGAGTTGGCTTATGAGGATCGCCTAGGCAGCAGTTTGAGCCGTTGGCAGTTGTTGCCACGGCGCACCCTTGTTGGCGAGGATGTCGTGTTGACGTTGGATCAGGAGTTGCAATCGCTGGCTGCCGATCAATTAGCGCACGCCAACAAACCCGGCGCTGTGGTGATCGTTCAGGTCCACACCGGCGATGTGTTGGCGATGGCTAGTTTTCCCACCTTTGATCCACACATGATTGATCAGGACGATGTATGGAATCAGCTTCGCCGTGACCCGAAAAAACCGTTTTTGAATCGCGCGCTGCATGAGTACTATTTGCCGGGCTCAACCTTCAAAGTGATTGTCGCCGCAACGGCGTTAGCGCATGGTTGGTCCAATCCGAAATTTGTTTGTACGGCTCAAGGGTATCGTCCGCCTGGAGCCAGCAAGTTGATCTATGATGATCGAGGCCCAGCGCAAGCGCATGGTCAAATTGATCTCGGCGCAGCCATGCGCGTTTCATGCAACCAGTACTTCGCGCAACTGGGCGTCAAGTTAGGGTATCAGCAGTTGGCTGCCACGACCGAGCAGTTCGGATTTCGGCGAGACGCAACGCCCGAACAGGCACGGGAGCGTCAGTTTGATGCGCGTCTGTGGAACGATTCGCAGGCAGCGTTTTCACGTGTGTTCCGTCCCAATGTGAGCCGGCTGGTGCTTTCGGATCAAACAACGGCCGGCGACTTGGCCTTTCAAGCCTATGGTCAGGGATTTGTGCAGGTAACGCCTCTGCACATGGCGCTGGTCGCGGCAGCCATTGCTCATGATGGCCAGATGATGACCGCGCGATTGGATATGCAGCGTGATCCTCAATTGCTGCGGCGCGTCTTGTCGGCACAAGATGCCAGGACGCTTCAAGCCATGATGGTGCGGGTCACGGAACCGGGTGGGACGGCGGCTGGCCCGTTTGCGGCATTGCGAGCTAAGGGGATTCGCGCGGCGGGAAAGACGGGCACAGCCCAATTTATGGAAGGATCGCAGACGCGATTAGACTCATGGTTCATTGGGTTTGCGCCGGCAGATCAACCGCAGATTGCCTATGCCATCGTTGTTGAAGGTGGAGGATATGGTTCTGAGACGGCGGCGCCGATAGCAGCGGCGTTGGTAGAAGCAGCAGCGCGGAAGCGCTGGCTCAAACCATGAGCCGAGGCATCGGGGTTCAGCCTTCCTTTTGGAGGGGCTGCTGATGTCGTCAGGGACAACACGCGAGAAACGATGAAAATCGAGCACCGATTCACTGATTGGCTGATTGAAAATCTGTTCATCAGTGAATCTGTGCCTACATTTAGCGGAATGCCGATTGAAAAAACATTGAAAGAGCAGGCACGCGCAACGGAGTATGGCGTTTTCAAAGGCGCTGGATAGACGATGTGAGGCCATGAAATCCCAAGCTTGAAATCTCAAGACCGGAATTCACGTCTACGATGCAAGGTTAAATGAAAAACCGGCCGACAACTCACCTGTTCATTCAGTGCGTAGTTTGGGTATCAGCCCTCGTTGCTTATTGGGCAATCATTTCAGCAGCGCGCCTGCGTGGATATTCACCGAGTTGGACGATGGCCACCCGCGACCTTCTATCACTGGCTTTGCTGATTCTCGTTTTTGTGGTTCTGGTCAAAGTGTGGCGCTATCGAGGCAATTTGACGTTGTACACGTGCATTGTCATTCTCTTTGCCATTGGGCAGCTTGCTCAGTATCGCTTGTTCAGTGACCCTGAATACACAGGGCGCGGCGCGCAGAAATCCGCTGCGCGATTATCGAAAGCGCAAGCTATCCGGTCACGCGCGGTCGCCCAAGAGTATGACCGCGCCAAAATCGCTTATGTGTTCGGCGATGCTGCGATCAGCCTCGAGTCAGAGAATCCCGAGAGCGGCAGCGACGGCAATAAACGCAGCGAGGCGTTGAAAGAGGTCGCCCGCGTCATGCAACTGCCTCAGCCCGCCCGTGAGCCTTCTGTGGCAGTTGGTTTGACCCAGGTGCTGCTCTCTGCGCGGACCTGGGCGCCGATCTTGAGCGTGCTGGCATTGATGGTGGCATGTTGGTTTGTGTGTCGAGAAACGATGTTGCTGAGAGTGCAGCGGCACGGCTTGATGATCGCTGTGGCTACATTGTTGCCGTTGATGATCATCGTTGTGTTTTTCACGCGAGATGGCAAATTCATCGGTGGCATGACGCCATGGGAGCCGGCCAAGGTGCTGTTTCTGCTGAGCCTCAGCAGTATCTTGGTTGATTCTTATCGTCCGTTGAGCAAAACGCGCTGGGGTGTGCCACCGATGCGATTCCTGCTGCCGTTGATCGTGACGGCTGGTTGCGGGTTAGTTCCATTTTTTGTGCTTGGTGATTTTGGTCAGCTCTGGGTGTTTAGCATAGTCTACGCTGTGTTGTATCTGGTGGCGGTCAAGCGGCCTGGCCAATTGATCCCAGGGCTGCTCATTCTGGTCGCGGTGTTCGTGTTGTTGTCATCGGTCGGCGGCATACCTGAGCGCGTCATCTATCGCTATTATCTGTGGAGACAAACATGGCAGCCGCCGCCAGAAACAGCCCAGTGGTGGACGCCTTACCTTGAGGATATCCGCAAGCAGTACGGCGCTGCCGCATCGGTGACGAACGAAGATGCCTGGTTCGATAAAGGGTCGCAACTGATCCAGGCCATCTTTGGCATCAGTCGCGGACAGCTTGTCGGCGCTGGTTTCGGGCTGGGGCTGCCAGAGATCGTGCCGGTGGCCGATTCCGATTTCATCTACTCAACCATTGCTGAAGAGTTGGGCTGGATTGGCGGGGCGAGCCTGTTATTCGTGTTCTTGCTGCTTGGCGCGGCTGGCTGGCGCGAGGCGATGTTGGCCACAGACATGTACACGAAATTGCTGGCAGCCGGGGCAACGGCGTTTCTGCTCGCGCAAGCTTGGGTCAACGTCGCTGGCGTCGTCAAGCTTGTGCCGATGACGGGCATTACGCTGCCGTTTGTCAGTCATGGTGGCTGGTCGTTGTTGACATCGTTCACGATGGTAGGAATTTTGTTGGGCATCTCACAACGAAATGCGCTACAATTGAACCCACCGAGTCAGCCATGAAAGTAGAGCCAGGAAAACCGGTTCAATCGAGACCGTTCAAATATGGTCACTACGGGTTTGTGAGTGATCGCGGCCTCAATCCCAAGCGTGTCACGAACGAGGATAGCTATGTGACGTTGCAGGACGTTCCCCTCTTTGCCGTGGCTGATGGCGTGGGCGGACAAAATGCCGGCGACGTGGCGAGCCAGGTTGTGATGCAAATCCTCAAAAATCAGTTCATGAATAAACGCCTGCCGGCGCAAACGAGTCAGTTCCTCGATCAGGTCATCGCCTATGCCAACCGCTATTTGTATGACATGGCCGTTGACGATGAATTGCTGAGTGGCATGGCGACGACGCTGGCGCTGATTTTGCTCGAACGCAAACAAGCGACGCTCAGCCATGTTGGTGATAGCCGCATCTACCGGTATACCGATGGCGTGCTCTACCGAGAGACGAAAGACCATTCCTTGGTCGAAGAGTTGGAAGACGTGGATCGCACGCTGATGGGAACAATCAACCGGAATATCATCACCCGCGCGCTTGGCATTGAACCAGAAGTGACGCCTGAAACGAAAGTCATCCCGATTCCTCCCAATACAACTTTTTTATTGTGCACTGATGGCATCACGCGTCATATCAGCGATGAGGAATTGGCCGAGATATTAGCTCAGGAACCTGACCCACAGAGCGTTTGCGAAATGCTCAAGGCGTTGTGTTACGAGCGAGGCGCCAAAGACAATCTGACGGCCATCGTAGTCAAGATGGAAAACGCGCCGTGGATCAGCGGGAGCTTGAGCCGTGACTCAGCAGAATCTGTCACTGCGACAGAAGACGTCAGCAAGCGTCGGCTGGCGCGCGTTCAGGTTGATTTATCCAAGCCTGCTGCCGGAACGACGCCGACGCCCACGCCGGTTGCCGACGACGAGCCGGCGACGACTCAGGCGCAGACGTTGACAGGTCATCTGCCGCAACAGAACGTGGTGATGCCTGCGGCACACGGATGGGGGCGTCGTGTCCTCATGCCGTTGTTTCTGGCGCTGGCTGTCGTGGTCGCCTTTTTCGTCGGCGTTTATGTTCGACCGGTCTTCTCTCCAACTTCTCCGTCAGAGCACGCCGCGCTTCCTGCGTTGACGCCAACTCAGCAGGCGCTCGAACAAGGGCGTCAGGCGTTTGAAGCAGGCGAATACACACGAGCTTTGAATGTATTTCGACAAGTGACGATCAACGAGCCAGGGCTGGCTGAGGCTCATCACTGGTTGGGGAGAACGCACATGGCCATGAAGAGCTATTTGTTGGCAGCCGAATCATTCTCAAAGGCTGCCGCGCTCGGCGGGCATGCAGACGATTATTGGCGCGCCGCCGCCGCTTTTCATGCAGCAGGCGACAATGAGAAAGCCATCGCCGCCTTGGCAGCATCGCTCAAGGCGAAACGCTAGCCCGGCGCGCAAGTGAGTTTACCCTGGGAGTGCCAGCCGGCAAGCATGAGCCCGCAAGAGCGGGCGCTCCCCGGTAGAGGCAATTGAAAATCGCTATGGCAGGCACACACGTGAACCTTTCGGGCAACAAGCCACACCGATGGCCGTTGCTGCTGCAACGCCGTTGCATCAACGGTCAGCTCAGCCGCTGGGCTGTCAGGTGGAGACGCGCCACCTCGTTGTGGCTGACCATAGCGTGAGTACGCAGCAATGTACGAACTCGATCTTCATGGTTTGACCATCAAGGGCCGATACCTCATTCAGCGTCACGTCCGCTGCGGCAGTTATACGGAGTTATTCAGGGGATATGATCGGCAGACCAAGCAGTTGATCATCCTCAAGGCGTTGAATGTGGCGCTGAAAGGGATGCCGGACCCCGAATTAGAACAGAAGTTAATCGCCTATTTCCACCGAGAAGCCGAGGTGCTCGGTCGGTTGCAACATCCTCATATCATCACGTGCCTCGACCACGATCAAGCCATTGATCGGAATCGTCGAACATTTCCTTATCTGGTGATTGAGTACATGGCCGGCGGTGACCTGATGCACTTGTGCCGGCAGCAGCCGCTCTCGTTGGATCGAGCGTTGCATTATGTTGAGCAGGTCTGTCAAGGGCTCTCGTACGCGCACCGGTGCGGCATCATCCATCGCGACATCAAACCGCAAAATCTCTTGCTTGATGCGCAGCAGCGCGTGGTCAAGATCAGCGACTTTGGCATCGCCAAAGTGTTGCAGGATGATCAGGCCGAGGTCACGCGCGGTATCGGCACAGAAACCTATGCTCCGCCTGAGTGCTTTGGTTTTGAGGGCCCGACGGGCGAATTGACGCCTGCCGCCGATGTCTACGGCTTAGCCAAGACGCTTTACGTCATGCTGAGTGGGGAAGCGCCCCGACAGTTTTTCCAGCAGCCGATCACCTCACTGCCGTCAAGCCTCTCGGCTCAGCCGTGGGCAGAGCCATTGTTACACATCTTGAATCAGGCCACACAACATGAGCCAGCCAAACGGTACGCCACGATCACTGCATTTCAGGAGGCATTGAACAGCTTGAGATCGGTCGTTGCCCAACCGGCGCCTCAACCTCAAGATGACGCAACGGTCGTTCGTGGAGCTCGTAAGCCGGCTCGCGCGCTTGATCCTTCAATCCGCATTGCTCTCACGCGGCCTGACCGAGTTGAAGTGAGTCTTGGGTCTGACGCGCCGCTCACCACAGGTGAGGCCTTGGAGGATGCGCGGCCTGATCGAGTCGAAGTGACTCTTAGACCTGAGAGCGCGCCGCCTGGTCAAAGCGAGCAACTCGGGTCAACTGGCGCCGGTTCGGCTTCGTCGCCTGGTGCTGTATCAGCACGGCGCAGTCAGCCAGCCGGGTGGGATCGGCACGTATTTATGTTCGGCGTCATGGCCGGATTTCTGGGTATCATGTTCTGGGTTCATGATCGGGTTGGATTGGGCAGCCGCCGAGGGACCCAGCAAACTGCTGTGGTCATGGCTGAGAATTTGAATCTCCGTGAACGGCCAACGACCTCTTCCGCCGTGCGGTGTACGATTCCGGGTGGAGCGCGAGTCGAAATTTTGCGAGAGAGTTCTGATGGGGTGTGGTTGGAGGTTGAAACCCTCACATGTTGGGACGTTCAACGGCAGGGCTGGCGGCGCGCTCGCGGATGGGTCTCAAGCCGTTACGTGAAACGCAGTGGAGGATAGCGGTCATGGCTCCGCGATGGTTGAAAAGAATCAAAGATATGATCAGCTCGCTCGATGAAGATTATGAGCAAATGGAATCGGCCTCGCCGCCGCAACGCTGGAATGAGCTCTTTGATCGCATCGCGCGTGAAATCGAGCGGGTCATGCGAATGGAGATGTTTCAGCCGCCCGGCGAGCCAATCTATATTCCTTCGGAGTATTTGGTCTTCATGAGCATGGCTGATCATGATCGGTTGCAGGGGGCTAAGCGGCAGGGGTTTGTGCGCGGCTTGGGGAATCGAGCGGCCGAATCGGCGCGGCAACTGGCCGGCACAGCTCGATTGCACGCGGATAGGTTTTGGGTTGAGCTTCGCGTGGACAGCGGCTTGGCCGAAGGTCAGTTTTATGTCAAACCGTCCTGGGATGTGGAGCCTGAGCCAACGGTGGTTCAGCTAGCGCCGCCGCGCCAGCAAAGGACGCCGCCGGCTGCGGAGTCGGACGATGAGTTGACGACCATTCGGCGGCAGCCGCGCTTTTACATCGAAGTCCAACGTCACGGCGTCCCGCAGCCGACAGTCTATCCTGTCTATCAAGCCGAAGCGCGCGTCGGACGCGGCAGCAAAGACATACCGGTGGATGTGCCGTTGCCCGAAGATCGAGAGATCAGCCGCTTGCACATGATCGTCAAACAGACGCCACGCGGATATGAGGTGACGATGAAGGGGCAAAATCCTATATCTATTGCCGGCATTGAGCTGGAGCGCGATCAAACTCGATCGCTTCGACCGAACGAGCCGGTTCATGTTGGCATCTACACGATATGCATCAAAACCGATCTCGTGGCCAGCGCCCGTCAGCGTGACAGCGATGAATCCAGCGGAACCAGAAGTGAACCGCGTCTGGGTATTGAATCAGAACGAAACGTCTGAAGTGACAGCGATGAATCCAGTGAAACCAGAGCGTCAACCCCATCAGCTTATTGACGATTTGTTGCGTCAAGCGCAGGACGTGCAGGCTCGCCTCAACGAGTTCGTCGAACCATTGCAACAATGGCGTGACGCTTGCGAAACTCGACCGGCCGCGCTTCGCCTCTGCGAATCGGTCAACTTGAAACTGAGCCAGGCGCAGCAGCTCCTCACAGAGATGATCGCGCATCTTCGCCAGATGCAAATGTTGTCGCCGCCTGCTTCTACCCAGAGGACTGAACAGCCAGACCATTCGCGTGCGACCCCACCAGCCGCGCCGGCCAAACGCATCCTGGTCGTGGACGATGAGCAACATGTGCTGGAGCTCGTCAGCCGTGTGTTAAAAGCGCGTGGTTATCACGTTGAGACGGTCAGTAATGGTCATGAAGCGATTCGCCGCATCGAAGCGAATTTCTATGATCTGATCATCGCTGATCTCAAGATGCCTGACATCGGCGGCATGGACGTTTACGCCCATATCGAGCAGCACAATCCCAGGCAGGCGCGTCGCGTGGTCTTCTCCAGTGGCGACGTTGTCAGCCCTCATACGCTGGCCTTTCTGGAACGAACCGGCTTGCCGTTCTTAGTGAAACCGTTTTCCGTCCGCGAGCTGACCGGTTTCGTTGAAAAGGCGCTCGCCTCTGATTGAGCCTGCTTGCTTGATCATGCCGATACAAAGCAGAAACACAGCAACTCGTCATCGCGCTCGTTGCGATTAGCACGGCCTCAGCAGACGCCCATGAGGCAGACTCAGACTGTGTGACCTCTGGATTGTGAGCGTTGGCGCAGGTTCGCGCTTATGTTGATTCGACCGGCAGCTCGATGATGAACTCGGCGCCTCCGCCATCAGCATTGCGCGCGCGCAAGCGTCCGCCATGTTCTTGCACGATGTTCTGCGAGATGGCCAATCCGAGGCCGGTTCCTTGGCCGGCTGCTTTGGTAGTGAAGAAGAAATCGAAGATGTGGCCGAGATGTTCTTCAGCAATCCCCGGACCGGTGTCGCGGATAGAGATGCTGACCCACTGGTTCGGCGATTCGGCCACATACGTTGTGGTTAGCGCCGTGGTCATTTCGATCCGCCTTGGCGGTTTTGTTTCAATCATCGCTTGTTGGGCATTGACGATGATGTTCAAGAACACCTGCTTCAACTGATCAGCGTTGGCAATGACCGGCGGCAAGGTCGGAGCCAAGCGGCGCACGATCTCAATCTGACTGGTGCGGAGCTCGTACTCCTTCAGCGCGACTGTTTCTTCGAGGATGCGATTAACGTCGCACCGTTCTTTGACCGGTTCTGTCGCGTGAGCAAAGGAGAGCAGATTCTGCACAATTTTTCGCGCCCGATGCGCCTCGCTCACGATGGTCTGAACGTCGCGTCGCAGCTCGTCGCTGAGCTGCTCGTTCATCAAGACCAACTCAGAAAACCCCAACACGGTCGTCAGCGGGTTGTTCAGTTCATGAGCGACGCCGGAAATGAGTTGGCCAACGGCGGCCATTTTCTCCGAGAGTAAAACTTGTGCTTGAAGCTCGCGCCGTCGGGCAACTTCATTCCACAGCTCATGCAACGCGCGCGTGTGTGTCTCGCTGATGGCTCGCCAGGTGGCGCGCAGCGCCTGCACGGTTTCTCTGGCGGCTGGATCATGGCCCAGTTGGCGCCGCAGGTCTTCGGCAACTTGATTCATGCTTATGCCCAAGCTGATGTGTTGAGCCAGACGTTCGGCCAATTGACAGGCCGATCCATCCCAAACAGCCACGGTGCCGCGTCGCGCCAGGCATAAGACACCGGCGGCCTTGTCAGGCGGCGTCAAGGGCGCGTAGATCAGTTCCGTCAATCCCGGCAAGATGGGAAAGCTTGATGTCAATTCTTTCGGCGACAAGTAGACCAGTTGTTGGCGACTCCACGCCCAGCCGGCGGGTAGGCTCTGGCAAAGTTGTTCAAGCTCAGCGTGTGTGAATGCAGCATTGGGTTGATGAACAGCGATGAGGCGCAGTGGTTCGGTGTCATATTTGCGAGTGGCAATCAGGCTGGCCGAGGCATCGAGCCACGCGGACGCCTGTTGCAAAATAGGCAAAAAGCCATGATCGGGTTCAGCCGCCCACGATGCCTGAGACGATTCATCGCGGCCGGATTGGTGGTTTGGTTGGTGGGATGAGCTTGCTTTGGATTCCGCCGGTAGAGTCATGGCTACGCTTTGTTGTCCCTCACTGATTCGCTGCTCGGCTCGATGCTCGAGCTGCTACATCACCGCCACGCTGACCCACGACCTCCCCCGTGCTTTCACCCCTCCGAGCCTATTTCAGTTCTTGTGGCCGGTGACAGTATCCAACCTCGCACAGCCCAAAGTCAAGCGAGAGTCGGGGCAGGGCATTGCTCAACCCTTTCACTCTGAAGAATGCAAGAAGCCGGAGAGCCATCGGAACACGCCACGCCTGTTCGTTGCCGCGTCTGCGCCTGAGCGTGAAGTATGAAGATCGGAAACAGCTTAAGCTTGCCTCCAGCAGCCGCTGACGTCTAGCTCGACGAAGCGCCGGATGCTATGATACGGTCTATGACACAGAACTTATATTTTCGACAATTGCTGGCTGGTCGTGATTTTGCCAGGCGAAATCTTATTGCGGCGCAGATGGTCAACTTTGTTTACCTGCTCGGCGATCAGCAGACGAGAGAGTGCATGATCGTTGATCCGGCCTGGGACATTGATGGTTTGCTTGAGATTATCGAGCGCGACGACATGCGCCTGATTGGCGCGCTGGCCACGCATTATCATCCTGATCACGTGGGCGGCAGTTTCATGGGATTGGGCATTGAAGGTCTCTCGACGTTGCTGGAACGTGTCGGCGTCAAAGTCCATGTCCATCGTGACGAGGCGAGTGGGCTGAAAAAAATCACCGGCCTGTCAGACTCCGATCTGGTGCAACATGAGAGCGGTGATGTGATCGAAGTCGGTCAGCAGCGCATTGAGTTGATTCATACGCCAGGCCATACGCCCGGCAGCCAGTGCTTTCTGGTTAACGGTCAACATTTGGTCTCTGGCGACACGCTGTTTATCAACGGCTGTGGCCGCGTTGATTTGCCGGGGGCTGATCCCGAAAAAATGTATGAGAGCTTGACCCAGAAACTGGCCAAGCTGCCCGACGAAACGATTTTGTATCCCGGTCACGATTATGCCGACCGTCCAACCAGCACCATCGGCGAGCAGAAGCGCACCAATCACTATTTGCGCATCAGCAGCCTGGATCAATGGCTCAGACTGATGGGTTGAAACGCATTTGCGCATCAGCAGCCTGATGGGTTGAACCGCACACGCGGGTGGAACGACTTGGCCATTGGATAACCGATTCACTGCGAGCTGTCTGCCGATCACAGTAAAACGAGCCGCACGGATCAAGTGCGGCCTATTGGCGCTGCTGCTGTTCCATTGGCGGAACTGGGGATTAACTAACGATGAGTTCTTCAGCCTCGGCTTCGACTCGTCCGAGGAATCGCTGAACGTAATCATCCGATGAGTTGAGCATCTCCTCAACGGTGCCTTCAAACGCAATGCGATGATCGCGAAGGATAATGAAGCGGGTGTTGTCCAGTGCGAAATCTTGCCATTCATCGCGGTGTTGCGCGATCACCTGACCGGTCGCATCGGTGGTGTAGCGAACGGATGATAAGAAATGCACATCGTCCATGCGGTGGGTGACGTAGATGGAGGCGACTTGACGAATGTCCCGATATTTGGCCGCCAATTCACACAAGCGGCGAGCCGACGGGGGGTCAAGTCCGGCGCTCGGTTCGTCGAATAAGAGAATGCGCGGATCGCCGACCATCGCTCGCGCAATGGCCACGATGCGTCGTTTGCCGCCGGACAGGTCCGAAGCTGGACGGTCTATATCTTCAGTGAACTCAGCGAAGGCCAGTTGCCGATGGACTTCCTCGTCAATTTTTTCCTCGGGCCACCCAGCTTCGATCAGGCGGTAACCAACGTTATCACGGATGCTCAAGCTATCAAACAACGCGCCGCCTTGGAACACAATGCCCATTTTGCGCCGCACATTCAACAGTTTCTCTTCAGGCATCCGCGTGATTTCTTCGTCATCAATCCAGATTTCGCCGCTATCAGGTTTGATCAATCCTAACACGAGTCGCAGGATGGTTGATTTGCCGCTGCCAGAGCCGCCCAAAATCACAACCATGTGCCCATAGCTGACCGTGAACGAAATATCAATCAAGACCGGTTCTTCATCATAGGTGTGCTGCACATGGCGCAACTGGACTGCATAGTGGTTGGACTGGGGGTGCGGTTGATTCATCGCAGTGGTCAGACGATGTTGTTCCTGCTTCACCGTTGGTGTAAAGCTCGCCATACTTTTTCCGGGGTGAACGGCAGGTCTCTGAGTCTGACGCCAACGGCATTGGCAATTGCGTTGGCGATGGCCGGCGCCGGTCCGTTGATCGGGATTTCGGCAATCGCTTTGGCGCCAAATGGGCCGGTCGGTTCATACGTCTTTACGAGGATCGGTATGATCTCCGGCATATCCATCGCCGTGAAGATGCGATAGGTCTTGAAGTCGGTGTTGAGCATCCGTCCTTGACCGTCATGCGGCATATCTTCGGTCAGCGCGAAGCCCAGCGCCTGAGTCACTGCGCCTTCGATTTGACCTTCCGCTGCCTGTGGATTGACCGGGATGCCGCAATCAATCGCCGAGACAATTTTCACGACGCGAACGACGCCTGTCTCTGTGTCCACTTCCACTTCAGCGAACGTCGCAGCAAACGGCGGCGGCGAGTCATACGACATGTGTGAAGCGACTGCCATGATTTGAAACTGGTCGCGCTGATAGAGCGCGCTCAAGCAAATCTCTTCGTAGCTGACGCTCTGACCGGAGACCGACATCACGCGACCTGCCTCGCATCGCAAGTTTTCGATATTATCCTCCAGCAATCGGCTGGCTACTTCGAGAATTTGTTGCTTGACTTGCACGGCGGCTTTTTTCACGGCCCCGCCCGAAATGTAGGTCGTGCTGGATGCGTATGCGCCCGGATCAAACGGGGTGAAATCGGTGTCCGAGGAATACATGATGATGCGCTCCACAGGGACGGACAATTCTTCGGCAGCGATCTGCGCCAACACCGTATCGGCGCCGGTTCCAATATCGGTTGCGCCCACGAGCAGATTGAAGCTGCCGTCCTCGTTCATCTTGATCGAAGCCGCGCCCATGTCCACGCCGGGGATGCCCGAAGCTTGCAGGGCAAGCGCCACGCCCACGCCACGTCTGACCCCGGGCCCCTGCTGGCTGCTCGCTGCTTGCTGTCGCTTTTCCTTCCAGCCAATCGCTTCCATGCCGCGCTCAATGCACTCATCGAGTCCATAGCTGCGGATGATCTGCTTATAGCCTTCGCGGCCTTCGCCGAGCACTTCAGCAATCGGCGTCTCGTCGCCTTGCTTGACGACATTGCGTTTGCGAAATTCAATCGGGTCCATCCCGATCAGCTCGGCCAGCTCGTCCATGTGTGATTCCAGCGCGAAGAAGCCTTGCGGCGCGCCATAGCCGCGAAACGCGCCAGCCACTGGCAAATTCGTATAGACAGCGTTGGCTTCAAAGCGGATGTTAGGACATCGGTACAAGGAGAGCGAGCGACTGCCGGTGACGCTCATCACAGTCAGCGAATGAGTGCCGTAGGCGCCACCATTTTCCAGCACGTTCATTTCGATGGCGGTCAAGCGCCCCTCACGGGTAACGCCGGTTTTGAGCCGAATGATTTGGGGATGACGCGTGCGCGCCGCCGTCAGTTCTTCAGCGCGCGTGTATTCAAGTCGAACCGGGCGCCGCGTCAGCAGAGTCAGCGCGCCGCAGAGGTCTTCGATCAAGATTTCTTGCTTACCGCCAAAGCCACCGCCGATGCGCGGCTTGATGACACGAATCCGGCGGACGGGAATATCTAGCACACGAGCCACGATGCGACGCACATGAAACGGCACTTGTGTGCTGGTGCGGATGATCAACCGATCGTCTTCATCCAAGTAGGTGATGGCAATGTGCGGTTCAATCGAGGCCTGCTGCACGTAATGCGTGCGGTATTCTCGTTCAAGGATGTGATCAGCCTGCGCGAATCCCTGAGCCACGTTGCCGACTTCGGCATGCAGATGCGCGATCAGGTTTCGTTGAGGATCATAGACGCCGGAGCAATCCGGTTCGTCATGAATGATCGGCGCGCCCGGTTGCATAGCCTGCTGGGGATCAAAAATCGCCGGTAGGATTTCGTATTCAACATCAATTAACTGGAGCGCCTGCCGAGCGACCTCTAATGATTCAGCCGCTACCACAGCGACGCGGTCGCCAACGTATCGGACTTTGTTGTCAAGCATGACCGTGTCATACGGCGATGGCTCCGGATGACCTTGACCGGCGGTGGCGAAAGGAATTCGCTTGACATCGCGGTACGTCAGCACAGCCGCCACCCCCGGCAATTGGCGCGCGCGGCTCGCATCAATGTTGACGATCCGCGCGTGGGCGTGCGGGCTGTGTAGGATTTTGGCATGGAGCATCCCCGGCAGTTCAATGTCATCCACGAACGCCGGCTTGCCCAACGCCAGCTTGACGGCGTCAACCCGACGTTCACTTTTTCCGACTACGTTGAAATCGTCGCTCATCATATTGCCTGTATCGCTTGCATCGCCTGAATTCAGCGTTGTTGGGCCGCGCGCAACACAGCTTCCACCGGCTTGACGTAGCCGGTGCACCGACAGAGAACGCCGGCCAGCGCATCGCGCACGTCCGCTTCAGTCGGATGCGAATTTCTATCCAGCAGTTCCTTGGCCGCGAGGATCATCGCCGGCGTGCAATAGCCGCATTGAATCGCGCCTGTGTCAACGAAGGCTGCTTGCAGCGGATCTAAGCGCTCCGGCGCGCCGATGGCTTCCAGCGTGATGATGTCAGCGCCATCAGCTTGCGCTGCCAGCATGATGCAGGTGTTGACCAATTTGCCATTGACCAGCGCCGCGCATGCGCCACAATCGCCCGTCTCGCAACCATGCTTGACGCTGTAGCACCGTTGCTGTCGGAGTAGCTCCATCAGCAGCAGGTTTGGCCGAATCTCGAAGGACTTTGTTTGATGATTGATGGTCAACTCGATTCGCATAAGGTCATTGCCTGAGTTGTTCGAGAGCGCGACGAACCAGCACGCGGCACATCTGGCGACGATATGTGGCGCTGGCGCGCACATCGTCAATTGGATCAATGCTCGCGGCGGCTGCGGCTGCTGCCTCGTTAATCGTTGCCTCATCGAGTTTATGCCCGATCAAGAGCGCCTCGGCCGACGCGAGGCGCATGGGCTTGCGCGTCGCTGCGCCGACGGCCAGACGCGCTATTTGACAGCCAATGGGTTGGAGCGCCACCATTGCGCCAACGTGGATGATCGGCAAGCTCGATGCAATGGCTCCGAGCGACAGGAAAGCAGCGCGCGTCTGTGGAGGCGGACTTGGAATGACCACCTCTGTGATGATCGCTCCACGCAACGGCTGTGGCGCTTCTTCGTAGAATGTGTCTAACGAAACCGTTTGCTCGAAGTCACCCACTACGCATAAGCGCGCGCCCAACGCCAGCAGCGCCACCGTCACGCCTGATGAGGGCGCAGCCGCCACGACTTCGCCGCCAATCGTAGAGACGTTACGTCGCATGCGAGACACTGTTGTCATACGGCACGCCGTGGCCAGAATACCGTCAGCCACTTGTTGAATCACGCTGGAATCAATGATCTGTTGGAGCGACGTCGTAGCGCCAATGCAGATTTGGCTGGCGTCACGACGGATGAAATCGAGCCCCAGATGCGTGATGTCAACGAGGTCGGTGATGCTGTCTGAGCCGGTTTCGATCAGGTGCGTGCCTCCGGCCAGCACCGCCGTTGTATCAGGAGTTTGCTTCAGAGCCGTTATCGCTTCACTCAACGTGCTGGGCCGATGATAGCGTTGAAGATTGGCTAGCATAATGAGGCAAGCGCGAAGCATGATACGTTCTCGACGAGAAAAACGCAATGCTCATCGAGGGCGAGCAGAGGGCGATCGCGTCGTGCCGCGCGCAAGCAGCCTGTGCTTGTTTTGGCGTCAGTGTTAACCGACGCGCTGCTCACTTGGGCAGAAGCTCATAGGCTGCGTTCTGGCGGTCGTCCGTTTCGTCGTAGCCAATCAAGCAGCGCGCGAATGCTACTTGTAGCCAGAGCAATGTAGGTATCGGCGCCGCCATAGTAGAGGTTGATGGTGTCGCCATCCGGCCCGAGTGTGTAGCCACAGGGGAACACCACATTGTTGACATCGCCAAAGCGTTCATAAGGGGCCTCAGGCCCGAAAATCCACGTGTCACTCCGGCGCAAACACCGTTCTGGTGTCTCCAGATCAAACAAGGCCAGCCCCAGTCGGTAGAGGCTCCCTGAGGCTGTTTGTCGCACGCCGTGATAAAGCACGAGCCAGCCTTCGGGCGTCTCAATCGGCGGGGGCGATAACCCAATTTTGTTAGCATCCCACCAACCCCCGCGTCGCGCTTCCAGGATCAGTTTGTGACTTCCCCAGTGATATAAATCGGGCGAATAGGAGATCCAGATATGAGCGCCCAGGGCGGTCACCGGCCGATGAATCAATGCCCAATACTGGCCAATACGTCGTGGCAACAGCGCAGCGTCCTTATCTTCTGGCGGCATGATGACGCCGTGGCGCTCGAATGTGCGAAAGTCGCGTGTCAGCGCCAATGAGACGCCGGGGCCGCCACGCGAGTAAGACGTATAGGCAATGGCGTACTGGCCGAGTTCGGGAACATAGGTGATGCGCGGGTCTTCAATGCCCCAGAGCTCCTCTGGATAGCGCTCTGGGTCGGGCATCAACGTGGGTTGGGGATCAATCTGCCAACCATCAATGCCGTTGGCCGAGCGCGCTGCGCACAGGTGGGAGTGGCCTCGCCGGTCTTCGACACGACACAATAGTAGAGTCGTGCCGTCTTCCAGTCGCGTGGCGCCGGCGTTAAACACGCTGTTAGCCGGGTAGGGCCAATCGGCGGCAGTCAGGATGGGATTGTTTGGATGTCGGTGAAAGAGAACTTCGTGATGGTTATTCTGATAGTTCATGGGCACTGGTTGTAGTGTCTGCGCTATTGACGACGTATTCAGATAACCGCATCTGCAAGAGCGCGAGCAAAAACGCCAATGTGGATTCGGCGCCTTGGTTTTGATTGACGCGGTCTGGATGCAGTCCATCGCGGCAGCCGCCAGTGGTAGGATCATACAGCGGCAACCCCAAGTCGTTCCGTCCTAGGAACCACTCAAAGGCGCGTTGAGCTTCGGTATACCAGCTCCGCTCGCCGGTCAGGCTATAAGCTTGCAAACAGGCCCAGACGGTGGCTTGCGCTTCAACGGGTTGCTGATCGAAACGGGCTCTTTCTCCGCCACGCGGATAGAAGCCCTGCGAACCGATAGGGACGAAATGTCCTTCATCCGACCGCTGGATCGCGGTGAGCCACGCAAGAGCTGTCATGCCTGCTGTAAACATATCGGGACGCGCCATATCATGGCCGCTCAGCAGGAGCGCATAAGGCAAGGTCGCATTGTCGTAGGCCAGGATGTCTTCAAACCAGCGCCAGTCGGGCGAACTATGGCTCTGGTATAACTGCATGAGTCGTTCAGCGAGGAGTTCGCGCGCTTGCTGGGCGACGCGGTCGCCGGAAAACCGCTTTAGATATTCGTGGAGGCCAAGCAGGGTAAACGCCCATGCGCGTGGACTCGTCGCTTCCAAGATACTGGGCAGCGCCATGTCAAATAAGCGAGTGGCCATCCCACGTAGGCCCGGCTGTGCCGAGCGCCCAATGACCACACCAAGGCCCCACAACGCGCGCGCATGGCTATCCTCCGAGCCGATCGTCTCAGTCCAACGACGATCATAAGAAAGAAAATTGCGGAAGCGATTCGTCGTCGGATTAAACGCATGCCAGAGAAACGCCAGATAACGGGAGGCCAACGCCAACACCTGCGAGCGTCCGACGGCATGCAGCTCTTCCAGCAACACCGCCGCAATCAGGGCACGGGCATTATCGTCCGTGGTGTAGCCTTCGTTGTAGTTGGGGACAGTGAAGATTGCATGCTGGAGCATGCCCGTGTCATCGCTCAGCCGTGAGAGATGATCCAAGTTGATCGAAGGCAAGTCGCCGCCTTGTTGCTCCAAACTCTTGGCGACAAACATGGGGCGTGGCGCGTGAATTCGCGCTTGCCGAGCGCGCTCGAAACTCTCCAGATACCGCCGGGCGACTTCTGCCCAAATCATCTGCCGCCCGTGCATGTAGGCGCGCTTGCGAATGGCGTGACGTTCAGCTTCGTTTTCCAGCAACGCGATGACTTGCTCAGCGATAGCCTGCGGATCTCGAAACGGCACTAACACACCGCGCCCGTCGGCCAACAGCTCTTCTGCGTACCAGTACGGCGTGGAAATCACAGCTTTGCCTGCGCCGAGCGCATAGGCGAGCGTACCTGACGTGATTTGTTCTTGATTCAAGTAAGGGGTCAGATAGATGTCTGCTGCGCCAATGAACTCAACCAGTTCTTGCAAGCTGACGAAGCGGTTGTGGAAAATCACCTGGCGTTCTACCCGTCGGGCGACGGCCAGCCGTTGCAGGCTGAGCCGATAGGTTTCACCTTCCCGGTCCTTGATATGGGGATGCGTCGCGCCCAGCACAATGTAGACGACCTGCGGATAGCGAGCCGCAATGGCAGGCAGCGCCTGGATGACGTTCTCGATGCCCTTATTGGGTGAAAGCAGACCAAACGTCAGTAGAACAAACCGCCCTTCTACACCAAATTGATCTTTGTAAAAGTTTGGGTCCACGAAGGGAACGTCGGGTATCCCGTGAGGGATGACATCAATTTTCTCAGCCGCCACGCCGTAAATCTCTTGCAAGAATTGGCTGCCCCGCTCACTCATCACGACCACCCGGTCTGACAGATGAGCGATCTCTTCCAGCACTCTTCGTTGAAGGGGGCTTGGCTCGCGAAGAACGGTATGCAACGTGGTGACGACGGGCATGCGCAGCTCGCGTAAGAGCGCCTGAATATGACTGCCAGCAGGACCGCCGTAGATGCCATACTCATGCTGAAGGCAAACCAGGTCTACATTGTTAATGTTCAGAAAGTCAGCCGCTCGCCGATAGGAGGCCAGATCATTTTCAGCCATTTCAAACCGCACGCGCGGCGGATAGGTGTAGCCGGTCTCCGTGTCGTTCACGGCCACGGTGAAGATGTTTGTGCCTGGAGCCTCCGCCGCCAACGCTTCACAGAGGTCCGTGGTGAACGTAGCAATGCCGCACTGGCGGGGCAAGTAGTCGCCAATAACGGCGATTTGATTGATCTGAGTTTTCCGTTTGTATCGTTTCATTGGTTGTTAGCCACGTCGCGATGGGCCGCGTGAGTACTTGAAATACCACCACCCGCTTGTTTGCGAAGCGGCAATTATAGTGATGCGCGCGCGGGGTTATCAAGACAGACTCTGCTCAACCGACCCTCTGACTTGCTGACCGTTGAGTGCAACAGTACCATTGCGCCAGGAGGTGCAAGGACAATGCGAATCGCCATGCTGGCGCCCATTTCCTGGCGCGTTCCACCGCGCCATTATGGCCCGTGGGAGCGTGTCGTCCATCTGCTCACCGAAGGACTCGTTGATCGTGGCGTTGATGTCACACTGCTGGCCACGGCTGATTCCCAAACGCGAGCCAAACTGGTGGCCGTATGCCCCCGCCCATATTCCGAAGACCCGCATTTGGACGTCAAAGTGTGGGAGTCGTTGCACATTGCCGAGGCCTTCGAACGCGCTGCCGATTTTGATCTCATCCACAACCACTTTGATTTCCTGCCGCTGACCTACAGTGCTCTTGTGTCAACGCCACTGCTGACGACCATTCATGGATTTTCTTCGCCGCGGATTCTGCCTGTCTATCAGAAGTACAACGGCCGGGTATACTATGTCGCCATCAGCCAAGCAGACCGCCGGCCTGAGCTCGACTACATAGCTACCATCCACCACGGCATTCCCGTGCATGAATATCGGCTGAGCGAAGTGCCCGGTGAGTATCTGCTGTTTTTTGGGCGGATTCACCATGAAAAGGGCACGGTCGAAGCCATCGAGACGGCTCGTCGTTTCGGGATGAGATTGATCATCGCCGGCATCATCCAAGACCAGGCCTATTTCGATCAGCAGGTCGCGCCGCGCTTGCTCAAAGATCATGTCGAGTATATTGGCCCGGTGGGACCAGAGCAACACAATGCGTTGTTGGGCGGTGCCTACGCCTTGCTTCACCTGATCAACTTCGCTGAGCCGTTCGGTCTGAGCGTGATTGAGGCGATGGCCTGTGGCACGCCGGTAGTGGCCTGCGGTCGGGGCGCCTTGCCTGAGCTGGTGCAGCACGAGGTGACCGGCTTCTTAGTCAACAGTGTAGATGAAGCGGTGGAAGCGCTGAAACGAATTCCTATGATTGAACGCGCGGCCTGCCGGCGCGTCGTTGAACAAAGGTTCTCACAAGACCGGATGGTTTCCGATTACTTGCGCGTGTATGAGCAGATTCTGGCGCGTGAACGCCATCGGGCACGCCCGCGGACACGAGTGGTCTGTGAGCCGCCAGTTGACCAGAGCAACCCCTCAGACGATGACTAACGAATACGGTGATGAGTGACACATTCATTGTAGGCGTGAATTACTGGCCAGCCCAGACAGCCATGTTGTGGTGGCAGCGATTCGATCCCGCTGTGCTGGAGCGAGACTTCGCCCGGTTGAAAGAAGCTCGGCTCGATTATGTGCGCTTTTTCTTGCTCTGGGAGGAGTTTCAGCCTGAGCCTGCGCGGGTTTCACGTCATGCTCTGGGTCGGTTAATCGTGGTGGCCGATGTGGCGCATAGCGTTGGATTGCGGCTGATGCCGACGTTCTTCACCGGCCACATGAGCGGCGTCAACTGGCTGCCGACGTGGATGCTAACGTCGGAGACGAGCGCGGATCGTTTCCCGGTCTTCTCTGGAGGGAAGCTGGGGCATCGTCGCATCAGAAATTATTATCAAGAGCGAACGCTCTGGGAGGCGCAGAAGCAGTTGATTGGCGCTGTCGTTCAAGCCCTGGCCGGTCATCCGGCGCTCTGGGCGTGGGACTTGGGAAACGAATCCTCCAACTACGTTGTGCCGCCGGATCGCCTCACAGCACAACAGTGGCTCTGGGAGATGGTCGAGCAGATCAAACGCTACGACTCCCGCCATCCGGTGACGCTTGGCTTGCACATGGAAGATTTGCAAGAAGACCGTCACTTGGGTCCGGCTGAAGCGGCCACAGCTTGTGATTTTCTCTGCATGCACGGCTATCCGGTTTATGCTCCTTGGGCTGATGGTCCGACTGATGCCGCTTTGTTGCCTTTTCTTGGCCTGCTAACACGCTGGTTAGGTGGCAAGGAGGTTTTGTTTGAAGAGTTCGGTATCCCCACCGAGCCGACGATTGGCCCGCCTTTGTCTGAAGCCGAACGGGTCAAGTTGGCGGGGGTACCACTAGTGAGCGAAGAAGCGGCGATGCAGTTCTATCAACAAGCGGTGGCGTTGCTGCACCGCTATGGGATGATAGGCGCGCTGGCGTGGTGCTACAGCGATTACGATCCGACGCTGTGGACGGAACCACCCTGCCAGCAGAACGTGCACGAACGATTCTTTGGCTTGTTTCGCTACAACGGCTCGGCAAAGCCGGCGGTGTCGGTTCTGCGTGAATTTGCTGAAGCCACGCCTGAGCGCTCAGAGCCTGATCTCAGTTGGATTGATCTGGAGCCGGAGCATTACTATGAACAGCCTGCTCAGCATCTGGTTCGGCTCTATCGGCGCTTCAAGCAGCGGCTTGATCGAGCGACGTAATCACCACGGCTCAGCGGCAAACGTATCAATCATCAACCGGACATCGCCGAGCGGATAAAGCACCGGGCACGTGCAACCAGCCGCGCAATACTCTTGCACTTTTCTCGAGGACCAATACCCAAATTCTTCGCCAGCAGGTCCCACCACGTGCTGAGGCCGAACAGCATGCGATTCGGCGCTAGATCGTCAAGCTTCAAGAACGTTGCGGCGATCAACGCTGCGTTAGCGTCCAGTTATTGATGACACCGCGCTGACCTTGAGCCTGGTTGGTGTGGCCACAAACGCAGCTATCAGCACTTAAATCTGCAGGCTGCGTTCCGACGTCTGCATTCCGGGAATGCAGCGTTCCTAATTGAAGTGGTTTGCTCAAAGATCATAGCTTCAGCAATCGCACGAAGCCCTCTTGCTCAAAGTGGCGATCGGTCGTGAGGGCCTCGGTGATGTTATAGTGTCGCATCAACACGAAACTCACCGCGTCGCACAGGGAGTAGGTCTTGTCGGGTCGCGATTGCAACAAAGCTAATGCGGAACGGTGCAAGGCTTCATCCACCCAAACGACTTCGACCTGAGGATTGTTAGCAAGTCCGCTGCAAACGCCAGCACACGGGTGGGATTGAGCCTACGCGCGTGGCAGAGCGGGACGAATTCTGACAGGATGTAACTATGCGTCAGCCGCGTCGGAGCCGCCTTGAAAAAAGCCACAGCATCTCCGTGTTGCGATTCACCAGCATGGTAGTAGCAGAGAAGCCCAGACGTGTCCAGCAACATCACCCCTCCTCATGGGTGCTAGCGTATTCCCGTGCCAAGTCTGCATCAATGCTCTCATTATCGGCGCCTGTAACATATCCGAGGTTCTCGGCTCCTGCGTGCCGCAGCAGGCGTTCCCAAGCTTCACGGCTCTCTTCCTCTGTCAAAGTTAGACGCGGCTTCGGCCGATGTTTAGCCAAAAACTCAAGCACGTACTGTTCCGTTGTCCCCCCATACTTGGCCGCCATCTGCTGACAGGCCTCATAAACCTCATCGGACACCTGAAAGGTTAGCGTCTTCATGTTTTTCGCCTCCGTTTGTTATTCTACCACACGC
>JANWZE010000051.1 GCA_025054955.1 Blastocatellia bacterium
TCGCCTCTCGATCCTTCCCACTCACACTCATTCACTAAACACGGGGCAATTACCGGAAACAATTCCTCAAGAACGCATGGAGTCCCATCCACTCACGCTCTTCATTTTCTACGCGGGGGCCCACAGCGAGGCACCCATACAGGCTCCTTGCCCGCCTATTGGCATTAAATCAATGCGAAGGCCCACAGCGAGCCCCCGTACAAGCCATCCAATGTTGCTTCAGGAAAAATGGTCTTTCTCCGGAATATTGGTACTATGCCCCTGGCCCCTTGAACCAACTTTCAGAAATGATCGGTCGAGCACACTTTCTCTGAACTGTTGGTACTATCCCTGGCTCCTGGCTTCTGGTTCACACATGGCCTTTCTCCGAAGTATTGGTATCACCTACACCGAAATTACAGCGATTTTCAATTGCCTTTACCCGAGGAGCGCCTGCATTTTGCTGGCTCATGCACACTGCAAGTGCGCGTCCCAGCGTAGATTGATTCGCAAACCGCTCTAGTCAGCTTGACCTACCGGAATTGTGTAAGGTTCGACGCCCAATCGTTGCGCCGAATGAACTAGCCATCGGTTATCATCGCGTTCAGGAAAGTCAGAGCGGTAGTGGGCTCCGCGACTCTCCTGGCGCAACAAGGCCGCCGTGGCAACTAATCGGGCCACCGTCACGAAATTTCTCGTTGGTAGATTTGTCGCTCGTTTTTCGTACGATGCGAGCTTCTCAACCGCTTGAGCAAGCTCATCAGCAGAGCGAATGATGCTGACGTGCCGGCTCATAAGCGTGCGCACCTGATGGAACACCTCCGGTTCGATCCGCCAATCCGCCGGCCACGGCTCTTTCTTGTCAACCGTTGCAACTGCCGGCGCAGGGAGAGCGTCGGCAAGAACAGCGCGCGCGGCACGTGCGCCAAACACCAAGCCCTCCAGCAATGAATTACTGGCCAGCCGATTCGCGCCGTGAATGCCTGCGCAGGCGACCTCACCAGCAGCATAGAGTCCCGTCACACATGTGCGACCATGCAAATCGGTGCGCACACCGCCCATCATGTAATGCGCCGCCGGACTGACCGGGATCAACTCTCGTGTGATGTCTATACCATACTGCAAGCACGTTGTGTAGATACGCGGAAACCGCGCTTTGATCCGCTCGGCATTCAGATGTGTCACATCGAGAAAAACAACATCGCTCTGTGTGCGAGCCATTTCTTGAATGATCGCCCGCGAAACAACATCGCGCGGGGCAAGCTCAGCTCGTTCATGATAAGCCGACATGAACCACTCACGGTGAACATTGCGCAGCAAGGCTCCTTCACCACGCATCGCTTCAGACAAGAGGAAATTGGGCGCGCCCGGCACAGACAAGGCAGTCGGATGAAATTGAACGAATTCCATATCGGCCAGCACAGCGCCGGCATAATAGGCCATGGCCATGCCGTCGCCAGTGGCCACATCAGGATTAGTTGAGTGCGCGTACAATTGCCCAGCGCCGCCAGTGGTCAAAATCACCGCGCGAGAAAAGACACGATGATAGATGCCGGTGATCGTATCAATGAAACCGACACCGATGCAACGGCCTTCACGCGTCACCAGCTCGACGCTCAGCGCGTGCTGGATTAACTCGACTTTGTTGAGCCGGTAGAGTTGCGCCAGCATCGCGCGCACGATCTCACGCCCTGTCGAATCACCCTTAGCATGAAGGATGCGTCGGCGAGAATGGGCGGCCTCTTGGCCAAGTTCTAACCGATCACCAGTGCGATCGAACTCAGCGCCCCATTCAATCAACTCTTCAATGGCGCGTGGTCCTTCCTCGACCAGCACACGGACGGCCTCCTTCTCACAAAGGCCTGCGCCGGCATTGATCGTGTCTTCAAAATGGAGCGCAATATCGTCGTCATCGCTGATGACAGCCGCGACGCCGCCTTGCGCATACTCGGTATTTGACTCAGTGACTTCCTCTTTGGTGAATACAACCACACGGCCTGCATTGGCCAATTCAAGACAGGCGCGTAATCCGGCGATACCACTGCCGATGATAATGTAATCTGCGTGATCTACCATACGCTCGGTTCTCAACGTTCACAAGCCTGGCAGACAGCGCACACGCCAACAGCCCAGATGCCCTTACCTACCGTGCAGGCACATCAGAACTCCGATGCGCGCGGTAGACACCGCGCACGCCAACAGCCCAGACGTCCGCCAGCTCGATAAGCCCTGTTATCGCCGCTCGTTTGATTGCGCTGATGCGTTGCCTCCATAGCAGCAAGCGCACCTTCTCGGACTCGTCGTTGTTACCGCTCCGTTGAGTGCGCTGATGCGTTGTAGATCAAGCTGGATCAAATCAACATGCTAGGACGCAGCGGCAGCATCTCCTACCTGGACATCACTCCCGTTACGCGGCGGCAGCCCAAAGCGCTGGCGAAGCTGGTTCTCAATCTGCAGAGCAATTTCCGGATGCTCCTTCAAGAAGAGGCGCGCATTCTCCCGACCCTGACCGAGTCGTTCGCCTTTATAAGCAAACCAGGAGCCGCTTTTCTCCACGATTTTGTGCTCGACGCCAAGGTCAAGCAATTCGCCCTCGCGGGAAATGCCTTCACCATAGATGATGTCAAACTCCGCTTCACGGAACGGCGGCGCAACTTTGTTCTTCACCACTTTGACTTTGGTGCGGCTGCCAACCACTTCCTCGCCATCTTTAATAGCGCCTGTACGGCGAATGTCCAATCGCAGGCTGGCATAGAATTTGAGCGCCTTGCCGCCAGTAGTTGTTTCCGGATTGCCGAACATGACGCCAATTTTTTCGCGCACCTGATTGATGAAGATGAGCGCCGTTTTTGAGCGATAGACAGCGCCAGCTAATTTTCGTAAGGCTTGCGACATCAATCGCGCTTGCAAACCGGGCAGCGCGTCGCCCATCTCACCTTCCAATTCAGCGCGCGGCACAAGCGCCGCCACAGAATCAACGACCAACACATCAATGCCACCAGAGCGAACCAACGCCTCAGCGATTTCCAATGCTTGCTCGCCGCTATCGGGCTGCGAGACCAGCAGGTCATCCACGTTGACGCCCAACTTCTCGGCATAACCAGCATCCAGCGCGTGTTCCGCATCAATGTAGGCGGCGACACCGCCTAATCGTTGCGCTTCGGCGACTACATGCAAAGCCAGCGTCGTTTTCCCGCCAGCTTCCGGGCCAAAGATTTCCGTCACACGGCCACGCGGAATGCCGCCCACGCCAATGGCAGCATCCAGACTCAAACTGTTGGTGGAAATGACCGGCACGTCCTCCACCTTGGTATCACCCAGCCGCATGACCGTTCCCTTGCCAAATTGTTTTTCGATCTGACTCAGCGCCATTTCAATGGCTTTGTTTCTTTTCTCAACGTCTATCATCTGTAACATCGCCTCCCTGTTCGTAAATGTAAAATCCTCGCCCTGATTTTCGCCCCAGCCAACCGGCATCCACATATTGTTGCAGCAGCGGACAGGGACGATATTTGGGGTCTTTAAAGCCGTGATACAAGACATTCATGATCGCTAAACAGACATCCAGCCCAATGAGGTCGGCTAGTTGCAGTGGTCCCATGGGATGATTCATGCCCAATCGCATCACCTCATCAATGGCTTCGACCGTGCCGACGCCTTCGTGCAAGGCAAAGATCGCCTCGTTGATCATTGGCATCAACACCCGATTGGAGACGAACCCTGGCCAGTCGTTCACCTCAACCGGTTGCTTCCCCATCTTCTTAGCAATCCATGTAACAGCTTGAAACGTTTCATCAGAAGTCGCTGCGCCGCGAATGACCTCTACCAATTTCATGAGCGGCACCGGATTCATGAAGTGCATCCCGATAACCTTGTCAGCGCGCTTGGTGGCTGAACCAATTTTGGTGATGGAAATCGAAGACGTGTTAGTAGCGAGAATCACCTCCGGGCGGGTAATTGAATCTAAATCGCGAAACATACGAAGCTTCGTATCCACGTCTTCGATCACGGCTTCAACGACGAAATCGGCCTCCGACAGCGCCTGCAAATTATCGGTTGTGCCGATACGATCAAGCACCTCTTTCTTGCCAATCTCGGTCAACCGGCCTTTGCTGACATCCCGCGATAAGTTGCTCTCAATCCGATTGCGAGCGGCTTCCACAATGCGCAGCGTGACATCACATAAGATCACGCGATAGCCAGCTCGCGCCGCAACCTGAGCAATACCGTGCCCCATCGTGCCGGCGCCGACGACGCCAAAAATTTTAATCGCCTCCATGTCCATCATGAACTCACTCCCAAGCTTTATGCCATGTTGCGCATGTTCGCACTAACGTTTCGTTCATCCGCGCGCCCGTCGTTTTCGCTGCCCTGTCTGTTTTGGGACCGCGATCGGTCAACGGTCGTGGCCATGTCATCTCTCTCACCCAGACGAAGGGCCGCCATCCTGCAAATGATCTCCATGCTGAGGGTGACAACGTATTGAGCACTCCTTCACCCCCCAATCCCCGCCTGCGCGCCGCTCAGTATCACTGTGTTGTTCACGGTTATCACTCCCTGCATGAAAATTATGTGGCCTCTATCTTACCAGCAAATCCGATCACCGTCCACCAAGCGCATTGATTCTTGTTCAACGCAGCAGGCGTGTGCTATAAACACGCCCTCGCACAAAGGCACGTTATGCTTCGATTCGGCAATTTCCGCAAGCAGCGAGAAAAAGACACGGAAATCAGCATCATTGTCGGCGGGAAACGCTACGCTCAACCTGGCACAGCGCCCGGGACGCTTCGCCCGCCGCCAGTAAAACGCGTTGAGCGGGTCCGCATCCGCGTGATTGATTACAACGCAGACTGCTTTGATGAGCGGGAGGTGCAGACGCTCGACGAATGTATGGCCTATCGTGAGAAGCCGACCGTGACGTGGATTGACGTAACCGGCGTGCACGACATTGAGCTCATCCAGCAACTAGGCCAGAAGTTCGGCCTGCACTCACTTGCGCTGGAAGACGTGGTGAACACTGGCCAACGGCCCAAAATTGACGAGTATGATGATCACTTTTTCATCGTGCTTCGTGAATTGCAGTGGCAAGAAGGATTGATCGCCGATCAGATCAGTCTATTTTTCGGCGAGAAATTCGTCATCACCATTCAAGAGCTCGAAGGTGACGTTTTCGATCCTGTGCGCGAACGCCTGCGACGCGGGCGCACGCGCATCCGACAGCTTGGCGCCGATTATCTGGCCTATGCCTTGCTCGACAAACTGGTGGACGAAATGTTCCCTATCCTGGAACTGTATGGCGAGCGTTTGGAAGACCTCGAAGATGGACTTATCGAACGTCCAACGCGAGCATTGCTCCACGAAGTGCATCGTATTCGACGTGATCTGGTCGTCATGCGCCGCACGGTCTGGCCTGAACGTGAGGTCGTCAACATCCTGCTGCGAGAAGACTCTCACCTGATTAGCGCAGAAACGAAGCTCTATCTGCGCGACGTCTACGACCACACGGTGCAGATCGTCGAAATCATCGAAACCTACCGTGACATTGTCGGCGGCATGCTGGAAGTCTATCTGTCCAGTGTGAGCAATCGCATGAATGAGGTCATCAAAGTGCTGACCATCATCTCGACCATCTTCATCCCGCTTACATTCATCGTGGGTATTTATGGCATGAACTTCAACACGGATGTCAGCCCATGGAACATGCCGGAATTAAACTGGTATTACGGCTATCCGGCGGTCATGCTGGTGATGCTCT
>JANWZE010000052.1 GCA_025054955.1 Blastocatellia bacterium
CGCCAGACCTTCAAAAAACAGAATGACGCCCAAGATGGGCAATGGAAAAACGCCTACCACAACGTCAAATCCCCGACCGAAGAAGAGTCCGAGGAAGACGTAGAGCGCGCCTTCAATGATGACTGAACCGCCGGTGCGTGCTCCGAAGGCATAATGGCCGGCCATTCCGCCAGACCCGTGACACGTGGGAATCCCGCCAAAGAAAGGATTGATCAAGTTCATCGCAGCGTAGGTCAAACTAATCTGCCGTATCGTCAAGTGGCGCTGGAATAGGTCTTCGGCAACTTGTCGCGTGGCGAGGATGGAGTTGCCCAATGAGAGAGGAATCTGCGGCAACGCGAGAAGCACAAAGCCGTTGAGTATATCTGGCCACTGTGGAACGTGAACTTTCGGCAAATTGAAACCAACACTTTGAAGCAATGATGAGGTCTGAAGTTTGAAGGCCAAGGCGTAGATGAAACCAATCCCCACAAGAAAAAGGGCAGCCGGGTACTTTCTGTTTCCCAGAAGGATAATTGCGATCACAAAGGCCACAGCCGTCAGCCAGTAACCTGAAGTGCCATCGGATTGCACGTATTCTTTGAGCGCCAAGATAGCGAGTTGGAGCCCAAGTCCAAATTGAATCCCGCGAACGACGTTCTTTGGGACAACACGTGCGAGCCAATCAATGAGGCCTGAGACCGACAGGAACAACATGACGGCACCGATGGCGAGTCCAGCGCCGTAGAGGACAGGGCCGCCGACTTTTTGAGCAATCACAATCGCGGCCATAGCCTTGAGCGGCTGTACCGGCATCGGGATTCGATAGCGGAGCCCCGTCAGGATTTGCATGAGCCCGAACATGGTTAAGACGCTTGTACTATCGAGATTGGCAGCCAAAGCGACGCCAACTACAAGCGGCAGGTCTGTACCGATGTCTCCAAAAGCACCTGCCAGCTCGTTGCGGTCGAATCGAATGGAGGGTACTACTGTCTTGGTGATGGGTTGAGTGGTTTCGATGCTCTCCATGTTCTGATATTGATTCTCCTTGTCTCAATCTCGCTGGTGGATTTCTCCGAGGCGCCTACCGCTCAGCGTCAGTGATGGTGCCGAGCACCGTTCGCTTCATGCTGTTGTTAGACGCCCCTCTCACGCCATTGCCCATCCTGCTGAAAGAATCTCTGCCTGCTCCAGGACGGTCTGCATCGCCTTCTCCTGCTTGTCGGGCGGGTAGCCATGTTTGCGCAGGATGCGCTTGACGAGCACGCGCAGTTGAGCGCGGACGTTTTCGCGCAGCGTCCAGTCAATGGTGACGTTCTTCCGCACCGTCTCGACCAGTTCACGGGCGATGCTGCGCAAGGTTTCGTCGCCCAGCACTTTCACCGCGCTGTCGTTTGTCTCCAGAGCGTCGTAGAAGGCGAGTTCCTCTTCGGTGAGCCCGAGTTTTTCGCCGCAGGCGTTTGCCTCCCGCATCTCCTTTGCCAGCGCGATCAGTTCCTCGATGACCTGCGCCGCCTCGATGGCGCGGTTCTGATACCTCCGGATCGTCTGCTCCAGCCGCTCAGAGAAGGAACGAGCCTGCACGACGTTCTTGCGACGTCGGGTGTTGATTTCCCCCTTGAGCAGCTTCTGAAGCAACTCGATAGCGAGATTCTTCTGCGGCATGCCTTGCACTTCCGTCAGGAACTCATCTGAAAGAATGGAGATGTCGGGCTTCTTCAGCCCGGCTGCGGCGAAGATGTCCAGCACGCCCTCGGAGACCACAGCCCGTGAGATAATCTGCCGGATTGCGTGGTCCAGCTCGGCTTCCGGGCGAGCCTCTCCCGGCGTGCGTTTGGCCAGAACGGCTTGAACGGACTGGAAGAAGGCCACGTCGTCGCGGATGCGCAGCGCCTCCTCATGCGGCACGGCAAGCGCGAACGCCTGCGACAGTTCTCGCACAGCGCGGAGGTAGCGGTCTTTGCCGTTCTCCTGCGCCAGGATGTGTTCCTGCGCGGCGGGCAGCAGGGCAAGCCGCTCCTGTGGCGTACCAGACGCCCATCGTGACCAGTCAAAGCCATGGAAAAGATCGCAGCAGATCTCGTACTTCTCGAGCATCACCTTGACCGCTTCGTCCTGATTGAGTGCTGTTTGACCGGTGCCGCCGCTTTCGGTGTATGTAGCGAGCGCGGCCTTGAGTTCGTGTGCCAGTCCTAAGTAGTCCACAACCAGGCCGCCGGGTTTGTCGCGAAATACACGGTTGACACGGGCTATGGCCTGCATCAGTCCATGCGCACGCATCGGCAGCGACGAGCCGCAAGTGTTTTTCTGTGCCGACGATTGCCTCAAGCTGCGCCCACTTGGTCTTGCAACGTTCTTTCCGCTCGACTTCTTCCCCCTCGGTGACTTCTTCAAATTCTTCGTCCACGCTCGGCTTGAGTTCCTCCGGCAAATCGAGTTTTGCCAGGCGAGAGTGGCTTGTTCAACAACAGATTCGGTCAGATGCGTCATGCGTTCTCGGCCTCGTAGGTGGTAGCGTTTGGATTTGCGCGATCAAACATCCACCGCAGCGGATTGTCGCGGATGTATTGGCGGATGCGGTACAGCGAATCGTTGTCACGAATGATGTGTTCGTAGTAGTTCCGTTGCCAGACGGGCGCGCCAGGGGTGCGGCGCACGGCGTTAATGCGTTGCGTTACAGCAGATTTGAATGAACGAATGATGGTGGGAACGGTGCCGGCAACCGGTTTGCCGAATTGTTCGGTCCGTGGTGTGGTGGTGTTTGGGGACGTGGGAATATTTCGTGGCGGCACGGCATCGTGTGGCGGCATCGCGTTTGACGATGGTATCGGATTTTGTGGCGGCATCGGGGGTGGTGGTACGGGCATCGCATGGTGCAGGGGCACGGCATGCCGTGCCCCTGCATGCCGTGCCCCTACATGCCGTGCCCCTACGTTAGTATCGGTGATGACCAGGATGCCGTGAATATGGTTGGGCATCACCACAAATGCATCCAATTCCACATGCGGAAAATGACAGGGTATTTCCTGCCAACATTGTTGAACCATCTGCCCCATTGCATTCAACCGCATTTTTCCATCCACCACATCGCCAAACAAACAGGCCCGGTCGTGCGTGCAGATGGTGATGAAATACGCCCCTGGCTGCGCATAATCGTATCCCTTCAGGCGGATGCTGCGGCGGTTGAGGCGCGGCCTGCCGTGCCCGTACAGATCGTGTTTCATAGCCCCCTCTCCTTCAAAAACCCCTCCGCATCCTTCACCCGAATTTCGCCACGAATCAGTTTCGGCAGCAGCGCATCGCGCAGGGCGGCGAGGGTGCGGGATTCACTGTTCATCTTATCAATTCGTGACCAAAAGACTGCTTGATACTTATGAAATTCGGCGACAATAGCTTTAAACGGAATAAGCACAGTTTGATTCATCAAATCCGTTTGAGTTAGTAGCGGTTGTGTTGAGCCGCGATTGAGCGCTTCATAATCAAATCTCTTCATGCAGAAGTATAGATACTCGAAAAGGTTTTCATCAGCAGGCAGCACTACGAGAGTATTGTCAGATGGCCAGCATGGCTCGGATATTCGAAATACAGAACCTAAAGTGCCCACGCGGCCCGTTAGGATAATTGGGTTGCAGAACAGAGGGGCACAAACGTACCCCATTGCACCATTTCCGCCCCAGAGTGATACGCTCACCCCCTCCGTTGGTGTGGATGAAACCAGGGTGCTCGGCCGCTTTCCGCTCTTTACTGCTGCTAAATCCGCAAGCCTCCCCACCTCCCACCCCTCCGGTATCTCGCCGAGTTCGGAGGGGACGAGGCGGGCGGGGAAAAGGTCGTAGAGCTCGGCGGGGAGGCCGGGCAATGTCTGGCCGCGTTTCCAGCGACCTTCCATTTTGGCGCGCACCGGCTCAAAGTCCACGAACCAGGCCTTAAACAGCGCCCGTGCCATCTGCTCCAGTGTCTGGCTCATGCGGCGGTTCAGCTCGATCTTGTCGTCCAGCGTGCCGAGGATGTGGGCAATGGCGCGTTGCTCGGGGAGAGGAGGGAGCCGCAAGTGAAATCGTTTAATTCGTTCCGGCGAGGTGTGTTTAACGGTCGTTCCCGTTGCGCTCGCAAGTATTTCGTGCCGGTATTTCGCGCTACACAGGACGTAGTAAAGGTAGCGTAGTTCCAGTGTGTTTTTATCTTTCGCAACGACCTTTCCAAGTCGTTGGTTGTGAAGATAGCGGCGACCTTCGCTGTCCGACGGAACGAAAGCAGGGTAACCCAGGGTATCAGTGTTCTTACTAAGATCCGTCATCGTTACAATTAAATCACCTTCGTGTAGCACAAAATCATCGGGCACTGGACCATCGTAGTATTTAACTTTGTCAGCCTTAAATCCACCGCCGATAGCAAAGTTTCCCGGCGTCAGGAGAATGTCTCCTCTCGGCTCATCGCAGAAAAATTCACCCTTGAAGGCAAATCCATGCTTAATCTCAATCAGGTCATCAAGGGTAGTCTCTCGCCACTCATCCGCCATAGCCGAGCTCCTGGTTTTCTTTCTGCACGTGTCGCAATTCCGCTTCCAGCTCTTCCACTGTCGGCAGGCTGCCTTTGAGTTCAGCGGGGAGGGTTTGGACAAGCCGTGTTTCCCACTGAGCCACGCCGATCGGTTTCTGCACATCTCGAAGGGCATACTCCACGATGAGCCGGTCTTTGCTTTTGCACAAAAGAAGTCCGATCGTGGGCTTGTCGTCGGGATGGCGCATAAGGTCGTCCACAGCCGAAAGGTAGAGGTTCATCTGCCCGACATAGGCGGGGTCAAAAGGTCCGGCTTTCAGTTCAACGACGACAAAACAGTGCAACTTGAGATGGTACAAGAGCAAGTCCACGTAAAAATCGCGGTCGCCGACCTCGAGCAAGACCTGCCGCCCGACGAAGGCGAAGCCTGCGCCCAATTCCAGAAGGAATCGCTGGATGTGGTCTATGAGGGCTTGTTCCAGCTCGCGCTCGCGTCGGGTGTCCGCCGTGCCGAGAAAGTCAAAGAGGTACGGGTCCTTGAATACCTCTGCTGCCATGTCGGAATCAGCCAGTGGCAGGGTCGCCGGAAAGTTCGTGATGGCTTTGCCTTGCCGCTGGTAGAGCTGGCGTTCGATCTGGAGGACCAGCACATTGCGGCTCCAGCCTTCCTCGCGTGCCTTGCGGGCGTACCAGAGACGGGCGTCGGGGTCATCCAGCTTATCCAGCAAAGCGATATTGTGGTACCAGGTAATTTGTGCAAGCACCTCTTGCACAATTTCCCGGTCGGTCCAGGCGGCGGCAAAGGCGCGCATGTACTTGAGGTTGCGCGGGGAGAGCCCTTGCATATCGGGGAACTCCCGTCGCAAATCGGCCGACAGCCGGTCAATGACTTTCGCGCCCCAGCCTTCCTGCTGTTGCCGCTCCAGAATCGTCCGCCCGATGTCCCAGTAGAGCAGCACCATGGCGGCATTAGCCGACATGACCACGCGCAGGCGTTCTTGGCGGATTCGCTCCTTGAGCTGAAAGAGGAGGTTTGCGTAATCGGCGGGCAAATCGGTTGCACTTGCCGAAGCCGGAATGCGGGCATGCGCGCGCTGCGCCAGCGATGATGAGCTTTTTGGCTTTTTGGGCTTACCTGCCATATTACACCTGATCTGATGCTACTTCCATGCCTTCGTTCAGGATGCCGAGGTAATCGTGATAAGCGAAAACCCGATTTCGCCGCCGACCGGTGATCTCTCGCACCAGCCCAAGCCGCTGGAGTGCATCCATTGCTTTGGCTGCTGCAGGGAACGAAAGTCCCGTGCGCTCGCAAACCTGATTAAGATTGACCAACGGACGCTGGCACATCACCCGAAAGACCCGAAGCGCAGTCGAGGCAGCACGACCGGCAGTCTGAATCCGTTGCTCATCTTGCTGGAAAAGCGCAAGGAGTCGCTTTGCGGTTTCGACTGCGTTGGTCGCCGTTTGCTCGACGCCTTCGAGAAAGAAATCGAGCCATGCTTCCCAATCACCCCCGGTCCGCACCTGGTCCAGCAACCGGTAATACTCGCTGCGATGTTGCTTGAAATACAAACTCAAGTAGAGAAGCGGCAGAGACAGCAGCCGTTCATGATGCAGGATGAACGCAATCAGAAGCCGCCCGATGCGTCCGTTGCCGTCTAAAAAAGGATGAATGGTCTCGAACTGGACATGAGCAGGAGCTGCTTTGATGAGCGCGGGATAGGGATTGTCCTCGCCGTGGATGAAGCGTTCGAGATCGGCCATGCAGTCTTGGACGTATTCAGGCGGTGGAGGAACAAACTGCGCATTGCCGGGACGGGTGCCACCTATCCAGTTTTGCGTCCGTCGAAACTCACCCGGTGATTTTTCACCTCCCCGTCCACTGGAGAGCAGAATGCCATGCATCTCTCGAATCAGACGGTTTGAGAGGGGAAACCCTTCCTGCAACCGTTTGAGGCCATGGTCAAGCGCTGCAACATAATTGGAGACCTCCACAACATCGTCCAAAGGAACCCCTGGCGCTTCTTCCAGCTCGAACAACAGCAGTTGAGCCAGAGAGGATTGCGTTCCCTCTATTTGCGATGAAAGGACCGCTTCGCGGCGAACATAGGAGTAGAGAAAGAGGTCGGGATCGGGTAGAAGCAACGTCACACTATCCAGCCGACCCAATGCCAGCGTTGCCCGTTCCAGCAATTGCTGTCTCTGAGGCGTCAGCTCTAACGGCGGATTCGGCGGGAGCGGATCAGGAATGAATGCCTGAACTCGCTCGCCAGTAGTTGCAGTGACTTCATAGCGTCCTGTGGATCCTCGGTGCATGCTTGGGTCCTTATTCTCGTTTCGCTAAATAAGCACAGATGCTATTAAACGAAAGCAGCCTTTTGCAAAATAGCTATTTTCGGGTTTCACGATTTTCCATGCCCTAGCTCCTCTAAGTTCTTCCAGATTGCCTCATCGAGTCGTCGGGCTTCAGCCATTTGCTCGCGCAGCTCGGCAACGAGGCGCTGCATCTTCTCCGCGAAAGGTTCATCATCGTCTTCCTTTATTTCCGCGCCGACGTAGCGGCCGGGGGTGAGCACGTGGCCGTGCTTTCGGATCTCCTCGAGCGTCGTGCTCTTGCAGAAGCCGGGGACGTCCTTGTATTCGCCTGCATCTTTCTCTCCGCGCCAGGCGTGGTAGGTCGTGGCGATTTTCTCAATCTCTTCGTCGGTCAGCTCACGATGGGTGCGATCAACCATGCGTCCCATTTTGCGCGCATCAATAAAGAGCACTTGGCCACGACGGTCGCGGAAGCGGCCGTTCTTTTTATCGCGAGCCAAAAACCACAGGCAGGCGGGAATCTGGGTCGAATAGAACAGTTGCCCTGGCAGGGCAATCATGCAATCCACGAGGTCGGCTTCGACGATGTTTTTGCGGATTTCGCCTTCGCCCGATTGATTGGAGGACATGGAGCCGTTGGCAAGCACAAAGCCCGCAACACCGGTTGGCGAAAGATGGTGAATAATGTGCTGCACCCAGGCAAAGTTGGCGTTACCCAAGGGAGGAACGCCGTACTTCCAACGCTTGTCTTCGCGCAGGCGCTCGCCACCCCAATCGGAGACGTTGAACGGAGGATTCGCAAGAATGAAGTCTGCCTTGAGATCAGGGAACCTGTCGTTGTGAAACGTGTCGCCGTGGGCAATCTGCCCCTCGATGCCACGGATGGCAAGGTTCATCTTGGCGAGCCGCCATGTTGTGTAGTTTGACTCCTGCCCGTAGATGGAAATATCGGCCTTCGCCTTACCGCCGTTGCCGTTTCCGCTGGCGTGTGCTCGGATGAATTCGACCGATTGCACAAACATGCCGCCCGAACCACAACAGGGGTCATAGACGCGACCGTGGTAGGGTTCGAGCATCTCCACCAGGAGCTTGACGACGCACCGCGGCGTGTAGAACTCACCGCCTTTGCGGCCCTCGGCACTTGCAAATTGCGACAGGAAATACTCATAGACACGCCCGAGCACGTCTTTGGCACGGGCTTCTTCATCACCCACCTTGATATTGGTGATGAGGTCTATGAGCTGTCCAAGTCGCTGCTTATCGAGCGCAGGGCGGGCGTATTCTTTGGGCAGCACGCCCTTGAGCGAAGGGTTATCGCGCTCGATGCCGGCCATCGCATCGTCAACGAGCTGGCCGATGGTGGGCTGGCGAGCCTGAGATTTGAGGTAGGACCACCGCGCTTCGGGCGGGACCCAGAAGATGTTGACGGCGCGGTATTCGTCCGGGTCTTCGGGATCAGCGCCCTCGGCGCGTTCGGCTTCGAGTTTGCGTTGCAGCTCCTCGAAAGCGTCCGAGATGTACTTGAGGAAGACGAGGCCGAGGACGACGTGCTTGTACTCGGCGGCGTCCATGCTACCGCGCAGCGCGTCGGCCATGCGCCACAGCTCGGCTTCGTAGCCGACAGTAGCACCGGACGTCTTCCCTGCCTGCGTGTTATTCTTTCGCTTTGCCAAGAACCACCTCACGAATTCAGCATAGGTATGCCGTATAACACCCCTTGTTTTGTTAACTACAAAATGGCGAAGGGATAGCTGCCTTTCCCGTCGCGACTCAAAATGTATAGATCATGGTTGCTTTCACACTTCTAAACCTCCATAACTCTTGCACAGGTGAATGCTATATCCGCTGGCAAGAAGGTGTTCGCAAAGGAATAAGGGAAAATGTGGGACGTGACCGCTTGGTTAGACCCTTGACCACTTCAACTATTGCTTTCTGTAGCGTGGCCCCAGGAACGCGATGCTGCCCCTGCTGCACGGGATTATGGAAAAAAGCGAATTGTTTGATCCAGGCGAAGTAAGCTGCTCTGATTCGGCCGCTACAATGCCACCCTTGCAGCGCCGGGCGGACCCGATCCAACGGCTTGGCCTTGGGTGAACTCATGAACAGAGTGAGGCCTCCTAATATGCCGCGAGCAAAACCCCGTGAGCATCCCTTGTCCTTGCGCAACCAACCGAATGAACCCCAGATTTTCATGGACACACTCTCTCACCATGCCGACCCAGCTTTTTACTTTAGGGCGGGCATATCCTATTTAGACGTTTTCCCGGAAGTCAAGCAGAAACGCACCTGAGCGAAACCATCCGGCAAGGCGCTTTCCGTAATCAAGCCGCTTTCCGTGATCGGTAATCTGCATTGCCTAATTTGCAATCCGCTTTCCGTAATCTCCCCTCAGCATTCTGTGGTTTGCAATCCACATTCTTTGAGCTGCACTTGGCCTCCAAATTCAGCAGTCGTTATGGTCGCTGCTTGTTTCATCCACTGCTTGGCTCCGGCAATCCGGTGACTGAGTCCCCCCTTGGTGCTTTACCCTACCTCTGCTTCGAGGATGACGTTTCTCTTCTTCCACTCGTGAACTCCATCTTTGGAAATTTACAGGCCACGACCAGCAATCCCCCAAAATCATGTGAGCCGTTCTGCCACGAATTCTTGCGTGTATAGATGGGAGCAGAAAAAATCATGCTCCATGATCTGAAGAGCCCGGTGATGAACAGCAAACTTAGGTAGGGAGGAAAGACCGTTATGGCCAGTCGAAAGACCTTCAATTCATTCACCAGCTCACGCGCGGCGCGACGCCGCGTGTGGGGCTTCGTTTTCGTTCTCGTGGTGACAGCGCTATTGAGCTTCAATGCAAGCTCTGCTCAACAACCACCGGAAATTGACAACGCGTTGCCCTGTGGTCGGGTGGGAGAAGTCGGCGATGTCGCCCCTGGGAACGCCCTGTTCAGAATCAATGTCAATCTCAACAACTTCCCCGACGCCGTCTGCAATGAC